>JAAYVC010000007.1 GCA_012517375.1 bacterium
ATCGCTATTTCGGTCTTTCATGACGTTTTCTTTACGCTGGGCATCATCACACTCGCTGGGATCAAGCTGGACGTAACCGTCATCGCGGCATTCCTCACGCTAATCGGCTACTCCGTGAACGACTCTATCGTCGTCTCCAAGCGTATTCAGGAGCTCATGAAGCTCAGACGAGGGGCAACGCTCGAAGAAAACATCAACGAAGGCATCAACAGCACGCTCTCAAGAACTGTTATTACTTCGCTTACAACGCTTTTTACCTCGCTCGCGCTCGTCATCTTCGCATCAAAAACTGCAGTCTTTCCCTTCGCACTTACCATGTCGATAGGCATCTTTGTCGGGACTTACTCATCCATATTCGTGGTCGCGCCGCTCGTTGTCGAGTGGGAGAAGATAGCGCCCTCGCACAAGCGCAGGCGCTAGAATTCAAGATAAATTTTATGGCCGGTTCACAACCTCCGCTGGGACTGCGAATCGGCCTTTCCTTTTTGGGGACAGGCTATATCGGAAAGGGAGGGGGTACGCTTGCAAGCGCTGCAGCTGCAGTAGCCTGTTTTTTTCTCTGGCCGTATCCGCTTATTGCGTCAGTGATCCTTTCAGTCCTCTTGGTATTCGGTACATGGGCAAGCTCATATATTGAAAAGAGAGGGTGGAGGCGCGATGATCCCCGAATAACCATAGATGAGGTCTCTGGCATGCTTGCGGCATCCATACTGCTTCCGCGTCCGGCCACCCTTTGGGCAGCCCTCCTTGTTCTTGGACTCGCATTCCTCCTTTTCAGGCTGCTCGACATTTTCAAACCGCCTCCGGTTTCGTTCGCGGAACGGTTGCCCGCAGGATGGGGAGTAATGGCTGATGACATGGTTGCAGGCCTTATTGCGAACGGTTTGGTCCAACTCACAAGATTTATTCCTGCGGGGTGGCTGGGTGGCGCGTAGCCTCAAATCCGCCGAACTCGTAATAATCGGGGACGAGCTCGTCTCAGGCGCGGTTCCGGACGTAAATGTCGCTTACCTTACGTCAAAGCTTCTTGCAATCGGCCTCTCCGTATCCCGCGTAACCATCACCGGCGACGAACCCTTAACGCTCGAGCAAGTTCTATTCGAAGCGCTTGACCGCTCGGCTTTAGTCATCTCATCGGGCGGACTGGGGCCTACATCCGACGACCGTACACGTACAGTAGCCGCATCCGTTTTCGGCCGTACGCTCTCTTTGGATAAAAAGCTCCTTGAGCGTATTCGCAAACGTTACGAAAAAATGGGTCGCAAGCTGAGCGAGCTTGGAGAAAGCCAGGCGCTTGTTCCACAAGGTGCAAAGCTTCTTGTAAACCCGGTAGGCGCTGCACCCGGCATTATCCTTTCAGACAATCGTCGTACTCTGATTCTTCTTCCAGGCGTTCCAAGCGAGGTAAAGGCGGTGACTGACCCAGGTCTTCTTGAATACATACAAAAGAACTACATGCTCAATATCCGCCATACGCTTATTATAAGGACCTCAGGCAAACCCGAAACAGACATCGAGGAAAGGCTTACCCCTTTTCTTAACCTCAACAAAGATTTGAAGATATCATATCTGCCGAAGTTTGGAATGGTGGATTTACGAATCGAAGCGTCGGCTAAGACGAAGCTCAATTCCGCTCTCAGGCAGATAAAAAAAATACTCGGCGCTGACATCTATGCGGTAGGTGAAAGGAGTCTTGCGGAGGTCGCAGGCGAACTCCTATGCAAGCGAAAATCCACTTTGGCTGTTGCAGAAAGCTGCACCGCCGGCATGCTTGCCTCGACTATCGTCGACGCAGCGGGAAGCTCGCGCTACTTTCTTGGCGGTGTCGTCAGCTACTCAAACGAGGCAAAGGAGGCGTTTCTCGATGTACCGCATGCACTTATTTCAAAACACGGCGCAGTCAGTTCTGAAGTCGCACTGGCAATGGCTGAGGGTGTTCGAAGGCGTTTCGGTTCAACCTATGGGCTTTCTATAACGGGCGTGGCCGGGCCAGCAGGCGGAACAAGGGATAAGCCGGTAGGCCTTGTCTATATAGGTCTGTCCGCTCCCGGAAAAACGAAAGTCATAAGAACCATGTTCCCATCCTACCGCAACTTAATCCGCGCTCGGAGCGTAACCGTCGCTCTCGATATGCTGCGGAGAATCCTTGTTATGACGCAAAAAGCCTTCTGATCCAGTTTTCGACCTGTTCATATTTCTTGACATATAACCGAAGAAAAGTATACTGACTCGATGAGGGTTTTCCTCGGTATCGGGCTACCCTCGCAAATCCGGAGTCGGGTCAAGGAGTTTGCGAATAGCATCAGTCCTCATCTTCCTCGAATGAAATGGGTCGAGGAAGAAAACATCCATATTACTTTGAAATTCTTTGGAGAAACCGAACCTGAAAAGGTCGATAAAATATCAGAGATTCTCTCGACACCTCTTAAGTCAGTCAAGACGTTCAATGTCACCCTGGAAAAGCTTGGCGCTTTCCCCAATTCAAAAAAAGCCCGTGTTTTATGGTGGGGACTTTCAGAGGGAGAAACGGAGTGTGTACAATTGTTCGCAGGTATTGAATCGACGCTCATAAAACAGGGATTCCCCAAAGAGGAAAAGACGTATCATCCTCATATAACTCTTGCCCGGTTGAAGTTTCCGCAGTCCTTAGCCCTGGATAGTCTGCCGGCTCCAACCGATTTGAGTTTTCTGGCTACATGCGTAACTTTATATGAGAGCGTCCTGACCCCTAACGGACCAATCTATACTATAATCAAGGAGTTTAGTTTTGACAAAGAAGCAGGTTAAGCCTGAAAGCCCGCCGACAACGGCAAAACGAATCCTCAACATCACGATATTCGTTGCCTCGCTCTATGTATTCCTTTTGAGCATCGAGATGATTTCGGGAACGCTGTCAGGCTTCAAGGATTTTGCGCGTTTCCTTCTTACTCTCACCAACAACCCTGTTGTAGGTCTCTTCATCGGCATTCTCACTACCGCCATTATCCAGAGTTCTTCGGCAACAACCTCACTAGTTGTATGTCTGGTGGCTTCGGGGACTATGTCGGTCAACCACGCGATACCCATTATCATGGGCGCCAATATCGGAACGACCATCACCAACACAATGGTCTCTCTCTTTCATATTTCAAGGAAGGATGAGTTTGTCAAAGCCTTTCCGGGCGCAATCGTGCATGATATATTCAACATCCTCACGGTAATCGTCCTCTTTCCGATTGAGATATTCCTGCATCCTCTTGAGATTGCCTCGAACTTCCTCGCAAAGGGGTTCACGGGCATAGGCGGATTCAAAGTGCTCTCTCCTCTGAAATTCATCATCGAACCGGTCTGGAAGCTTCTGCAATCCGGTATCGATGCGTTGCTCAAGCTTATCATCCCCGGTTCAAAAGCGTACGGAACGGTTCTCATACTTGTTTCTCTTGCGGTAGCGGTCACTCTCCTTTTCGTCGGTCTGACCTTCATGGTCAAGGGAATGCGCAAGCTGACGGGTTCCAAGACAGAGGTGTTCATAGACCGCTATCTTTTCGGCGGACCAGTACGCGCTTTCCTTGTTGGACTCATCATAACGTCCATAATCCAGTCCTCGTCGGTAACTACTTCATTCATCGTGCCTCTTGTCGGAGCAGGGCTCGTTACAATCGAGCAGATATTCCCTTACACGCTCGGCGCGAACATAGGAACCACGATTACAGCCATACTTGCTTCACTTGTTACGGGTTCGCCTCTTGCAATTCAGGTTGCATTCGCACACTCGCTCTTCAATATATTCGGAACAATCCTGTGGTATCCTTTAAGGATAGTTCCCGTTGCCTTTGCCAAAGGGCTGGGGATGCTTGTTGCGTGGAAGCGTTGGATGGCGTTTGTGTATATTGTAATTGTGTTTATAATAATCCCTGTGGGACTCATACTCTTGCTTAGGAGGTAAGAATGTACTATGGCGACCTCATAAAATCGTGGGAAGGCTCGGGGCTCTTGAAGTTATGCATGGATGATATGTTCAAGATGCTCGATATCTCCGAAAGGATGTTCGAGGCGGCATGGGAGATGATTACGGGCACCGGCGAAATAACCGACCTCTACAAGATGGACAAACAGCTCAATGAGCTTCAGATAGCGATCCGGCGCCGTATTCTCGAGCACATGGCCATCAATCCCGGTCAGGACATAAACGCCTCCTTCGTTCTCGGCGTACTGGTCATCGACCTTGAGCGCATAGGCGACTACGCGAAGAATTTTGACGACATCGCCAGGCATTACCCTGAACCCATCTCGGGCGGCGTTTTCGATACCCTTCATGCGATGGCTAAAAGGGTCAAGTTGATGTTTGACGAGACGAGAAACGCTCTCGTCAAAAATGACTCCAAGCTTGCCCGCAAGGTGATGCAGGAGCAAGCCGATATGGCAAAAGAGGCCGACAGATTCATGGATCAGCTCATGGAATCATCCGATCTTACGGTAAAACAGGGGATAGTTGCCGCGATGCTTACAAGATATATAAAGCGCGTAAGCGCTCATCTTAAAAATGTTGTTTCAAGCGTGGTCAATCCGTACCACAGGATAGGCTACCGGCCGCACGAAAAGGAAGATGACTAAATTACATCCAAGGTACTTGACAAACACTGAAATTCGACTATTATTAGTCATATACAACCAGGGACGATATTTGAAGGCTGCGGAGATGCGTCTTTGAAGAGATTCCCGTAACACACCTCCCTTCCCTCACCCCCTCCCCTGGAGAGTGCGTCCATGCCTCTCCAGGGGTTTTTTTTACTGCTTCAGGATCAGATAACCAGAGTTCGCCTAACGGAGAGTGCGTCCATGCCTCTCCAGGGTTTTTTTCCCCCCGACATACCGCTTCGAACCCATATGTTGAGTAATATTGACATGCACTCTTCTGTATCTATACTCACTCCATGCGTGTAGGTTTGGGTTTTGACTCTCATCCTTTTGCCCATGATAGGCCATTAGTTATCGGGGGCGTCAAAATCCCGCATACTCGTGGGCTTTCCGGCCATTCGGATGCAGACGTTCTGCTGCATTCAATCTCCGACGCCCTTATTGGAGCGGCCGGTCTTTCAAGCATAGGCGAGCTATTTCCAGATACCGACCCTGACTACAAGGATGCAGACAGCGCTTTGTTGCTTGGGGAGGTCTTAAATAGAATACGAAAACAGGGCTGCCGTATAGTAAATCTCGATTGCACTATACTTGCAGAGGAACCCATGCTGGTTCCCTATCGGGACGAAATGCGGACAAGAATCGCAGAAATCCTAAACGTCGAAACCTCTCAAATAGCTATAAAACCCAAGAGGGGAGAGGGGATGGGATTCGTAGGCCGAAAAGAAGGTATTGCCGCCTTAGCAGTCGTCCTCCTGGATAGCGAATGATTCCCCTTCGCGACGAGATTCGTTCAAGAAAGCGTCCTTACGTAGTTTATGTTATCATTGGTCTGAACGTAGCCGTCTATCTTATTGAATTGCTACTTTATCTTTCTTCCAAAGGAGCGTTCAGGGATTTCATCTTCTCGTTCGGGCTTGTTCCGCAAAGACTTTTCTTCGAGACCTCATGGCTCGATATCGGCACGATACTCTCCTCCATGTTTCTCCACGACGCACCGAGCCCGGTGCATGTCGGCGCCAATATGCTATTCCTCTGGGTTTTCGGAGACAACATCGAGGATGCCATGGGACACTGGCTCTTTATCCCCTTCTACCTTGTCTGCGGTGTAGCGGGAGCGCTGCTGCATGCGGTAACCGTTCCACATTCTCCCGTGGTCCTTATTGGCGCATCAGGCGCTATTTCTGGAGTCCTGGGCGCATACATCATTCTCTATCCGCGTTCAAAAGTGCTTTCGCTCGTAATACTCTTCTTCATCAGGCTCATATATATACCTTCATGGGTATTCATAGGCATATGGTTCGGCTACCAGTTGCTTTACGGTCTTTTGACGCTCGGCAACTCAGGCGGCGGCGTGGCTTTTCTTGCGCACGTGGGGGGATTTCTTACAGGTCTCATTATCGCGCTCATATTCCGAAAGCGGCTGCTCCGCAATACGCAGCCGGAGATATTTTTCAGCTAGCCGGAACGGCTAATCGTCGGAATCCCTGGAACCTTTAAGCATCTCCCATTCCTCTTCCTCGTTGAAGATATCGGCAACCTCCTCGTATTCCTTGTAGTCGTGATGACTGAAATCAAGCCTGCATCCCGCATCTTCTTCATACCGCAGGCAGCATAAAAGCCTTCCGCACATGCCGGAAATCTTTTCAGGGTTTACGTAAAGATTCTGTCTTCTTGCAGACCGAAGACTTATGGGCTTGAGTTCCGAGAGGAATGCGGTGCAGCAGAGCGGTCTGCCGCAGTGCCCGAGTCCGCCCACAAGCCTTGCATGATCCCTTATGCCTATTTGCTTAATGACAACCCTGCAGTCGAGCAGGAGGCTTGTCTCCTTGTGAAGTTTTCTGAAATCCAGACGGTGCTCCGAGAGGAAGTAGAAGGCTATCTTCTGCCTGTCCGCCCATGCGTGAACGTCCACCACGCGCATGGGAAGACTGTATTCCTTAACAAGATTCTTGAACTTCTCAATCGCTTGCGCTTCCCACGGCTTCGTCTCTTCAAGCATCCTGATATCGTCAGCATTCACTTTTCTTATGGCAATCGCCTTCGGCTGAGCGTCGTCGGACCTGCTTTTTACAACGCCTATATCCTCGCAGCCTTTGAACCTGAGGACGACCATATCTCCAGGCTCTAGCTCAAGTCCCACGGCGGCTGTAGCCATGATGCGCATAAGGGAATGGCATTCTACTATATAATGCTTGTCGCTCATGTCAGTCCTAAGGGTTGTATCCCTGGGGATATACAAGTTCGTACTGCCCGAATCCGAGCTTGTCCTCGAAGATGAACTCGAGGCCGCCTTCGTACTTCCATATTATGTAGGGGTTCTGGTTCATCTCGAAGGGGTGCTCCTCGACCTCATCGGGCGGCCCGTAGCGCATGTATATCTTTGCCCTGTCCGACAGGTATCCCTTGTCGCCATGTCCGAAGTTGCGTTCGCAATAGTCTATCTTCGTCATGTAATTCTCCAGAACCTCGTTATACTCGGTCTGAGGCGTAGGGTCCTTCGCTTTCCAGAAGCTGTCCCAGACAACCTGCCTTTGTTCTGCAGGCGCCTTCTTCATGTAATCCCTTTCATTCGAGTCCGCTATGTACACGAGTTTGTTCACTAAATCAAGATATCTTTGGGGATCGTACTTGAACGGCTTCTGAATCCAGAACGATGCATCCGATTTATCCTTCATCCTTCCTTTAGCGTAAGCGGTAACTTTAAGGTCGTATCCGGCGCTCGTAAAGTTTGCAAGCGGAACAATCCATGTAACTTGAGAAGAAGACTCTCTGAAACTCTCCCTGTATTCGAAACTCGACACCTCCTTTGTCGTGATATAAAGGGTTAAGGAATCGATGTCCTTGTCGTATACCGGCACTGTTGCCTTCAACGTGTCGTCGCCTGTGAACGGTCTGGAGAACATCCTTTTTCCTTCTGGATTCGTGACAACAACTGATCCGAGTGTGCGGTGGTAAAGCTCCATTTCAAAGTCTCTAGTAAGTTTGCGTGTAGCCCCGAGCATGGCGACTCGCAGCGTTCCTTTATATTTGCCTGCAGGAACGACCACCTCCAGGGTCTCCTCGACGAGCCTGGAGCGGGAGCCTGCATCCTCGGTCGATTTTACCCGAACCTGACCGAACCGTTCCGTTCCGTAAACGTTCTTTTTTGCATCGATCATCTCTAAAACAACGTGGTAGCCTGACTCGAAGAGCGAGTCGTACTTTGCAAACTGAAGACTCGAATAAGGCAGTGATAAGTACCCTTTAACGAAGAACTTGCCGTCCTTCTCACCCCGCTCTATAGAACTCTGGAAATCGTATTCGACCGACCCGGGCTGGCCAAACAAAGATAAAAGCAACAATAACTTCATCACTATATCATAACCGTATAGCGCAAGTTGTCAAGAAGCAAGATGCTCCTTCAGAGCGGCTGAAAAGATCGCAGGGGGGTGATCCCTTTCGTCCGTTATCCTTTCTCAAGCATCCTTTTGAGTGGTTGCCAGTAGAACTCCTCCCAGCCTTCAGCTTTAGATTTGACATCGTCAGGCTCCAGATTGTCCTGCGTAAAGGTCAACTCCGTTCCTCCCTCCTTCTCTTCGAGAGCAAAGGTCACCCGTGAATAATAGCCGTCGGGCCAGTCGAGAGCGTGCCACGACTGCACGATCTTTTTATCCGGCATGAGATCGATGTTCGTTCCGATGCAATAACCCTCGTAAGTAGTGTACTTGCCTCCAATATTCCTGCTGATATGAGCTTTCTTCCCTGTGAATTTCGTATGGAGTTCGGAATCCATGAGCGCTTCGTAAATCTCGTGAGCGGAGGCTCTTATGAATATCTTCTGCTTTAAGGTTTCTTTCATGATTCCTCCTTTGGCTGCAAAGTATACATTAATTTACCTGTATTGTCAAGACCAGAAAAAGCGGGGCCGAAGCCCCGCAATTTTCTCTCAAGAAAGATTTTAACGGGTTAAAATCTTTCTGTAATGGATTTTCCCTGCATGAACAGCAGGAGGTAATCCCTGCCGCCGGCCTTGGAGTCGGTGCCGGACATGTTGAACCCGCCGAACGGCTGCACGTCAACGAGCGCTCCCGTGCACTTGCGGTTGATGTACATGTTGCCCACGTGGAACAGGCGCTTCGCCTTCTCAATCTTTGCCCTGTCTCTCGTGAACACGGCGCCCGTCAGGCCGTACTCGGTCGAGTTCACTATCCTCAGGCCGTCGTCGAAGTCCTTGCACTTTATCAACGCGAGAACGGGAGCGAATATCTCCTCCTGCGCAAGCCGGGCGTCCCAGGCGATGTCGCCGAACACGGTGGGTTCGATGAAGAAGCCCTTGTCGCCCGCGCGGCCGCCGCCCGCAAGAAGCTTGCCTTCCTTCTTGCCTATTTCTATATACGCGAGCGTGTTCTTCATTGACTTCTCGTTGATAACGGGGCCCATCCAGTTCTTCTGGTCCTTAGTCGGGCCGACCGTTATCTTCTGCACGCGCGGCACGAGCTTTTTCACGAACTCGTCGTAGACCTTCTCTGAGATTATCGCGCGCGAGCAGGCAGAGCATTTCTGGCCCTGGAACCCGAACGCACTGATAGCGACCGCTTCCACAGCGGCGTCGATATCGGCGTTTTCATCCACAAGGATGCAGTCCTTGCCGCCCATCTCGGCGACCACGCGCTTTATCCATATCTGGCCGGGCTGCGTCTTTGCCGCGTTCTCAATTATCCGCAACCCCACTTCCTTGGAGCCGGTGAAAGAAATGAAGCGCGTCTTCGGATGGTTCACGAGGTACTCGCCAGCTATCGAACCCGGGCCTGTCAAAAAGTTCAGCACCCCGCCGGGAAGTCCGGCTTCCTTCATTATCTCTAAAAATAGCTGACCTATCATGGGTGAGTCCGAAGAGGGTTTCAAAATTATCGTGTTGCCCGTGACCATTGCGGCCGTGCTCATGCCCACGAGAATTGCCCAGGGGAAGTTCCAAGGCGGTATAATCAAACCAACGCCGAGCGGTATATATCTGAGCTCGTTGTTCTCGCCGGGGTACGGTGTCACGGGCTGGTTGGGGCCCAGACGCAGCATCTCGCGCGCGTAGAACTCAAGAAAGTCGATGCCCTCGGCGGTGTCCGCGTCCGCCTCGAGCCAGTTCTTGCCTTCCTCGAGCACCATCGCCGCGTTTATCTCGTAGCGGCGACGGCGCGAAATCTCGGCTGCCTTCAAGAAGATGTTCGCGCGCTCGCGGTAGTCGAAAAATCTCCACCACTCGAACGCTTCGAGCGCGGCTTGCATCGCCTGTCCCGCAAGCTTTTCGTCGGCCTTCTGGAAATGACCGATAATTTGCTCCGGGTTCGCGGGATTGACAGACGCAAAGGTCTGGCTTGCCTTCACGTCCTTTCCAGCGATGTACAGTGGATAGGTCTGTCCAAGCTTTTTTTCTAACGCCGCCATAGCGTCCAATTGCAGCTTCTTGATAGTCTCATTGGAAAAGTCCTTGTAAGTCTCGTTCTTGAACGGAAGAACCACAGTGCCTCCTAGATATTTTGTTTCTTGATTTTGTTGAATGTTACCGAATAGGGGAGGAAAGTCAAACGGGAGAAGAATAGACAAGGGGTTTAAACCCCTTGTCGAATATTTGAATTTGAGCCAATGATAGTGCTTAGCGGGTGAAAGTCAAACTTAATGATACCCTCCCCCTTGACGGGGAGGGTAGGGTGGGGGTGTCATTGGCGAGCTAGCGTACGGAGTACGCGTGAGCGGAAGATTCTCTTCCGCAATGCTTCGAGCAACCGAAGCGCCGTAGGGCGACAGCTACGTTGCAATCTCACAGAAATGCGGACCCATCTGAAGGTCGACCAATACAAGCTTGGGGTTGACAATAACATTACTTGATGTTATCCTAAACAATAAGGAGACTAAGTGAATACAAGAGAAGTCAATGGGAAACCCACACTAATAATATTATGGCTTATTGTTTTCTTTTCTCTCAACTGTGCTAAAAACCCAACATCTATTAGGTTTCAAAACTCGAGATTCTTGCCTGATTCCGAATATCTATATTATGGTGAAACATTCAGAGTTGAATCACCCACCAATTTTAATGTAAAGAACCCTCATCATGTCGCGCAATACTCTGTCTGTATGTGTATTAACGGTTATACTAATCAACTGCTACAAGAAATTACACATGTAGAAAGAGATACTGAAATGGGGAATGCTTATGTTTCGTTCGTTAGAGAAATCGGGCCTGACCTTGAGATATATAAAGGTGTACCCTTATTGTTAAAATTTGAGGCTTACGCAGATTATAGGAATACTGAAGACATCAGTGTCTGGTATTATTATCTTGTAGACGAGGCTGGGAATTGTTTGACCAGAAAACCTTGGGTTTCTTTACATCTTTCCAGAATAAATGGTAATTGTGCTTTGACGGGCATATTCGTTAATTTGCCAGACGAAGATTTAATGGATATACCTGAAGGCTTGCAGAGAGAGTGATAGTTCGTAGGGGTCGACCTTCAGGTCGGCCCGCAAGCGCTAGGTGGAGTATAGAAGCTTAACGAACTCTTCCACGCTCAAGCCAACATGCCGGAGGATTGCCCTCAATGTTCCGGTATCGAGTTCCTTGTGATCAGGAATAACGACCTGCGCAAAAGGTTTCATGCGTCTTAGAATGATGTGGCTACTGTGCTGGCGTTTGACGACGAATCCAGCCTTCAGCAAAGCGTTAACGCATTTACGGCCTGAGATTCGCGGAATCTTGGTCACACAGCGACGACGATGGTTTCGAACCGTTCTTCAGGAATAGGAAGGCCGTCCTCTTCAAGCGCCTTGACGTATCCTTCAATCGCTTCCTTGATGTTGACCAGCGCATTTTCCTTGCTCTTTCCCTGGCTTACGCATCCGGGCAGGCTTGGGCACTCGGCCACCCAGTAGCCGTCCTCGCCTTTATAGATAACTACCTGTCTCATATCTTCTAATATAGCCATCCTGCGTCCGGTGTCAAGCTCTTATCAATGGAACTTCGTTCGTCAGAAAGCGCCTCAGTCCGGCAATTTAAGCTTGTATACGTTAAGGCCTATTCTCAGGCTTTCGTCCGGGTAGTCAGGCACAATCACGTTGCCTTCGGTGGTCGCTATGATGACGGACTTGCCAGACGAAGACGGCCCGAACTGCTTGGAGAGGTCAACCTTGACCGTGAGCACGGAACCTTCAACCGTCATTTCAACGTTTTTCATAGGAGTGATTCTGGCGGAGGTTTTTCTCTTGTTAAGGGGGCATTGGTCGGGGGGCACGAAGTAGGCTTGTGGGGTATTGGTGTATTTCATCCGCAGCGTGGGAGAGGGGGCGGCCACAAAGAAGGTGGCGCTAATCCCTCTTTAATTCCCCCTTCATAAGAGGGGGCACCAAACTAATCCTTGATTCGTTTCCTAAAACCAAGGCACTATTCTAAAAACTTTTCACCCCAAACGTCTGCTTCCCATCCGTTCGGGGACCCCGAATTAGTTCTCGAAACGTGGCTTTGTTTGATTCATTGACCTTGAATTTTGTCTATCTTTTGGGGTAGTTTTGTCCCATTTTTGTCCATCTTTTGTCCACTATCTGACCACTTTTTGTCCATAAAACGTGAACTCGATTGTGGCACGAAACGGAATTAAGGTAGCACGGAATTTAGGTCGAGACGCGAGTATCCGGCGTCGGAGGCAATCCAGAGATAGCGTCCGGAAAGGTAGACGCTGGTTACGTTATCTGAAAGTAAACCGTCTTTTGACGTAAGATAGAGCTGGAAGTTGGTCTCAGGCTTGTAAATCGTAACACCGCCCTTGCCGCCGAGTATCACAAGACTGTCAGTACCCGTTACCGAACGCTGGGGAACAGGCATAAATCCCGGAGCTGCGTAATATGCCCAACCCGAACGCGACTGCTTGACGACGAGTGAGCCTGTCCAGAAGTAGCGGCTGTTTTTACCACTAACTATAGCATATACGTTATTTCTAACGAGCTTTGAACGGTCGTCCTGCAGAGGTGCGGGTTGTCCTTTAGGAATTATCGCAAGCGTAATGCCGTCCTGGGATGCGACGAACAGCGAATCCATGTGAAAATCGACGTCGTAAATCGTCTTTTGAGTAGTAATTGTAGAAAGTGTCTTAGCGGCAATGTTGAATACGTCAATCCTATACAGATCGAGCAGGAACACGTTCCCGCCTGCAAGTCTAGCTTTATCATAACCTGTCGTACGAAGATTGTTCGCCAGGCCGAGACTCCATGAAGGCTGGTCGCTGGTTGTTGTGCCCCACCTCGAGAATGAATGAAAGACGGTTCCGCCCTTGGGCAATATCTGGTCGACACCGTTTGAACCGAAGGCATAAAGTGAACTATCAGATGTAAAAAAAGAACTTACATTAGTCGCTGTCGGACTCTGATAGCGTGCAAGCTCGCGCCAGGCAAGTGCATCGAAGATGAGATAACCGTATCCAGAAACGGTTACAAAGGCTTTGTTATCGAAAACATACACGCGGGAATATGGCCGCTGAGAGAGTTCAGGATCAACCATAACCCACGGCGCCAGAAAGGGATAGCTTCGCGGTTTGTTTTCCGGCATATCGAGACCGTACCAGGTGACGGTTGAATCGGGTTTTGTGTCTGTCTCGCTTTTTGTGTTTTTTGAAATACTTGTGAGCGAGGAGCCGTGATCGAGGAATACGTAATCAGCATTCAGACCCATTCTCGAAACTGTTAAGTTTTGATTTAATAGGACTTGCGAAGTGATTCTTGCCTGCGAATTAAATTCGTAAAGCGCACCGTTAGTCGTTACGACCCAGAAACCGGCAATCTTCCTGTCGTATACCGCCATGGAGATATTTGAAGGCAGTCCGCTTTCCGGACCATAGGTTGTTGAAGGTCTGAAAGATATATCATCAAGTGCGACGATAGAGTTATTCGTGACGCAGAAAACATCATTGAAAAGCTTATCGGATGTAAAGTTTTTTATATTGTTGAGGTCAGGATACTGCAGCCAGTCCGAGGGATTGTATATGTACGCCGTAAGAGCTAAAAGTAGAATTTTCATACACTAATGATCACAAGTTTTCTCAAACTCTTCTTCCTCTTCTTCCTGAAGAGAGAGCATTGCATCTGGAAGGTATTCGATAATATCTCCCGCGAGCAGGGAATGCTCGCCTATATCCTCAACTGCGATATCGGCCGCTTTTCCGTGAAGCCACACACCAAATCTTGCAGCAGGCGATAAAGCCATCCCTTGCGCGACCAGCCCGGCTATAATACCCGTGAGCACGTCACCCGAACCTCCGGAAGCCAGTCCGGAGTTGCCTGTGGAGTTTATCCAAGTCTCTGAAGGACATGCAGTTATCGTAGGTGCACCCTTGAGGACTAGCACCAATCCCCATTTTTTTGCATACTCTTCGCAGATATCCAGTCTCTTTTGATCAATCTCCCCTGGTTTATCTCCGATAAGTCTGGCAAGCTCGCCTGGGTGGGGGGTGAGAACGAGCGGCGGTTTCTTTCCGCTCAGTAGATTTATGTCCGTGGCCAGGGCATTGATTCCGTCGGCATCAATTATAAGGGGTTTTTTCAATTCCTTAAATATCTTTTTTACGAGTTCGACTGTTTCCGGATGCGCGCCAAGTCCGGGACCGAGAGCTATAAGTTTCGCATCCTCTGATTTCTCAAGTATAAGCTCATCTGCGCTTAAGGCAAGGTGCCCATCGCCCGTATCGGGTAAAGGGATTTTAACAATTTCAAGAAGGGTAGAATCAAATACATCTGCCATCGTTTCGGGAAAACCAAGATAAACCAATCCAGCGCCCGTTCTTGCAGCGGCTTCGGCAGCAAGGCGCGCCGCGCCGCTCATGCCTCTCGAACCGGCTATAATCAAAACCTTGCCGAACGAGGCTTTGTTTCCCCATTCGATCCTTTCTGGAAGTAAAGAAAAAGCTTCTTCCTGGGTCATCAATCTTAATCTGCCCTCGGTGTCCGTGATGCCAGTTGGAATGCCTATGTCTGCAATCCACGTTTCGCCGCAGTTAAGTCTTGAAGGATAGAGAAGATGGCAGGGTTTAAGATAAGCCATGCTTACAGTAACGTCGGCATTGACTGAAAAATCTTTAGAGTACTGAACTGCATCGCTATCGATTCCGGATGGGACGTCCACGCTTACTATGAAGGATTGAGAATGGTTGATAAATTCTATCAGTTTAGCCGGTATTCCTTCAGGGACATCATGCGAGCCTGTTCCAAGAATCGCATCAACGATAACATCAAACCTATCAACTCTTTTTGAATAGGATGTCAGATCATCTTCGCTTTCAATTTCAACTATCGGAAGTTTCGTCCTTCGGGCTATATCCGCATTGAGGAATGCATCACCCTTCAGGGAATCGATTTTTCCTGCAAGTATAATCTCCACTTCTGCGCCCCTTGAAGCAAGGTGTCTTGCAACAACAAAACCGTCACCTCCATTGTTGCCTTTGCCGCATACGCAAAGAACCTTCAGACCATCTAGCTCAAAATACTCCTCAATGGTATCAGCCACTCCTCTGCCTGCATTTTCCATAAGGATAAGGGAAGGTATCTTGAATTCGGCTACGGCGCGCTCGTCTATGGCGCGCATTTCGCTTCGTCTTACAACACGCATTACGCCTCCTCTCAGTGATTGTTCGTCAGTTTAAACGAGACGCAATACAAATTCACACGGATTAACCGTAAAAATACTGGTATGAAAGCGCTCGTATTATATCGCCCGAACGGTCCTTGCTTATCTCTTCAAGGATGTGTCCCTTGTCGTCGTAGCGCAGATCAACGTATCCGTAGGGCTTATTTTTTTCGTCATGCCAGATGATTTTCACGGGTTCTTTACCGTCTTTGTCGTATTTGTACTCCCATGACTTGGTTCGTTTGTTGTGGCTGTCCTTCCATTCTTTCTTCAGAAGCCTGCCCTTGCGGTCGTAAATGTACTCGATAGTATGCAGCACTTCATTCTGGGAGTTTCTCATTATCTCTTTAGAGATCTTACCGTCTTTCCCTATCTCCCTGTCAAAAACCTGTAATGTAACACCTGAGCGGTCTATGTGTATCTCCTGAACGAGTTCGCCCGCCTTGTCGTAAATCATCTGCTGAGTGCGTGCAGGCTGGCCCTGGTTATCGAAAAAAACCATTCTGGTAAGCGTATTACCTTCATATTCATAGCGGCATATCTCATTAACCCTATCGTTTAGGACTGTCCGTCTCTCAACGATGCGGGTCCCTGAACCGGATGTTTTGGGTGGTGGAGGAGGTTTTGCTGAATCGTCTTTGGGTGTCGGCTCTGGTCCTTTCTTTTGTGATTGTTGTTGCGAGGATAATTCTCGTTTCGCGGCGACTGCCGGAGAAAGCGTTGGCGTGGAATCCTTGGCGCGAATATCCTCGCCGTGTCTTAAAGAAAGACGCAATCTTGATTCAAGGTGGGTTTCCAGATGATCGATAAGCTTTACGGCTTTTTCAAGGTCGTTTGATTCGATTACCGCAAGCGTGATTTCGTTAAGTATTTCAACCTGAAACTCGTGAGCGGCTATTTTTATGAGCTCGGGTGTTATAGATTGTCTTGCGGCCGCGAGGTGTATCTCAACTCGCTCGTTGAGCTTTCGGTTTTCCTCAAGAAGCTCTGCGATTCGCTTCGCCAGATCGTCTTGCTCTTTTGCGAGCTCCTGGTACTTTTCGTAGTCTTTTTCGGGATCGTATTTATTTGCCATTACAGGTCCCTCGTGTTGTTATCATGCCTAACTATACCGAGATAAGGCTTGATTGTCAAGCTGAATAGTATACCCTCAAAGTCGTGGGATTACTTTTCCAGAGTTCTACTCTTATGGTTTGCCGAATCCCCTTGGCGCCTCCAATAGTTGGTGTCTCTCAGGGGACCAGGAGCTACTTTACCAGGATAACTTTATATACTTGCCTGGGGTCTTTGTCAGACACTATAAAGTATACACCCGGCCCACGCCCTCCTCCCCATTGGATCGCGCCATGAGTTTGAGGCGTTTGTATCTCATCAACCTTGCGGCCCGAAGCATCGAAGATATCGGCATGGAAGCCTCGGGGATATCCTGTGTATTGCAGCACAATCTCTTTACCGATGGGGGAGAGGAGTCGGCAGGTAGCCCACTGCTCGGCAACAGGTTTTTCTTCGACCCCTACGTTGCCAAGAGAGTCGGTCTTTATGAGGCAGAGGTAGCTTTTGCCTTCTTCAAAAGACTCCGTATAACCTGAGATGATGAATCCTTTATCAGAAGTTTCCTGTACAGAATATGCTTTATCAAGACTGTCGCCTCCGAAAGTTCTTGTCCAGAGTAATTTACCGGAAGAATCGGTTTTTAAGAGCAGAACATCGGGATAATTGAAGTTCGCTTCCCAGCAATATCCTGCGACTACAAAACCGCTGTCATAGGTCATGTCCGCCGCTCTGGCGACGGCCGATTCAAGGCTGATTGTCCATAGTGTATCACCAAGCGAGTCGGTTTTTAAGAGCCAGAGGTTTTGACTATTGTTCTTTTTTCCTGCAACGAAGAAACCTTTGTCATAGGTCTCTGTTACCCAATAACCTACTTCGGCTTGATTAGGTGAGTTTCCGTAGATCTTGTACCATATTTCCTTTCCCTGCGCGTTCGTTTTGAAAAGCAAAAGGTGGCTGATTTTATTGCCGGTAACTACATAACCGCCGTCTGAAGTTTTACAAACCCAGTATCCTTCTTCCCAGATTGAGTCGCGAGACCATAAAACATTGCCCGTATCATCAAGCTTGATAATTTCCCAGGTATTTGTGGCTACAACATATCCTTCTTCTGCCTCTATTATACAAGAGCCATAATCCAGACCTTGTGAATACAGCTGACTCCAAACCGTATCACCGATACTGTCAGTTTTGATCACAAGGGTTGCCGCGGTAAGCCAGCCGCCTGCCTGAGTCCCTGTAATTGCATAGCCGCCGTCTGAGGTTTCGCATACGCATGCACCCTGTCTTCCTCTTCCGCCTGGGTACACATGAGTCCATATTGTATTGCCGAGGGAATCAGTTTTTGCGAGCCATAAACCTGGGCCGGTGACTATATATCCTCCATCTTTTGTTTGTTTCACTGAATTCCGGGCATCACCTTCGAAACCGCCGTAGGTTTTCATCCAGCCGGCCTGGCTTGTTTGGGGTGTAATAAGAAAACCAAGGGCAACAAACGAAAGGATTGTCAAAGGGCTTATCGTTAACGCTGGTTTTTTCATAAAAAACCTCCTCCAAGGTTTCAGGAAAGACTCTTATTCCTCATTAAGAGCCTTCTTTATATCCTTATGTTATGCCGAAATTGAATGCTGTCAAGCCCTCCTGCCCTCCTGCCCTACTAGCCCTCCTGGCCCTCAAATGGCGTCAGGAAAGTAGAATTTAAGTGATGTGCTCACCCTGTAAAGATGCTCGGCGTAGATGTCTTCTGCAAGGCTTAGCTTTTGATTCCAGGTTAAGTATTCGAAAGAAGCAGCGAACTCACCGTACTGGCCAAGCGGTATTCCAATACCTCCGGTCAGTCCAGTTATTCTTTTAGCTATGTTTTGTCCGCTGTCCGCATACGGTATAGGGTCGGAATAGATGCCTAGCCTGAGTATTACGGGCAAGTTGAATTCTACACCGAACTTGAAGGCTGAGGCGTCCTTAAGCCTGGTCTTTTCGTGCAGTATCTCAAGACCAGAGAATAGACGCGTTTGAATCTCTCCTGCCAGGGTCAAAAAAGGCCATGGTTTAGAGCGGATACCGAACGTAAATATACCCGGGAGCTTGTAGGCGGAAGAATCATCCGGTTCGCGTTTAATTTGAATCCCGAAGGTATCCCATCCGACTGAACCATCCCACGCTATGAGGGAGCCGGATATGGTTTCTTCGCCCCAACGCCATCCCCAGTCTATTGGAGAACGATATGAAGCGCTTATTCCCAGCTGGGGAAATGGTTCAGCAAATACACCTACCTGAAAGAATGACGCCTCCGAAGAAGCATTCATGCGGTATCTTATGCGGTATTCTTCGTAAAAGCCGCCTGAGGTATCAGCGTTTAATGAATCGATGATGATGACTTCACGGTATTGCTTTTTAAGCTTAGAAAGCACGCCGAAGTTATATGATAGTCCAATCGAATAGTGATTGAGAATCTCTAGAGCCAGACCTCCGGTGATTACGCCTAATTCTCCAGTCATGGTATCGGAAATTGTGTAGCTGTCCTTGCCGAATTGCCAGTCAACGGCCCTTGTATAAGAATGATCCAGGTGTTCGTGGTAGCCGAAACCAGGGTAGAGGGCTGCGTATTCTTCGAATCTGATTGGAAGCGTAAATGAGACGTGCGTAAATGCAGGAACCAGAGAGTACTTTGTGTAAAATTCCTTGCCCGGCGCTTCTTCTTCCGCATAACCCCAGGAGATTCTGCCTCCTGCCCCGAGTTCCAGATACTTGGCGTCGACAAGAAGCGCAGGGTTGAAGAAGATTGCGTTGCTGCCGGAGGCCGTTACCGATGCGGTATTGCCCATTGATGCCGCCCTGACATCTACGACAACAGGGTTTACAACATCTGCCAAAAATCCGTAACTTGCCGAAACGGACAAGAAAAATATGAGCGCAATCTTCGAACGAACCCCTTTTTGAAAAAAAACAAAAACCGAAGACATCTATACCTCCTTGAGTTCCTTATACAAGTATATAAGTTTAAACGGGAATTGTTTATTTGTCAAGCACTTGCGCCACGAAGGGTTCCTTTCCGCCGCATTCCCGCGCCGCAGCGCGGCATGATGCGCGGCAGGTTTCCAGATCCTTGCAGCCGTGACAAATCTCCGGGATGTGGTCAATAAAATCTTTCCTTGTCTGTGAATCCATAAGCTCCCAGAAGCTTTTCTCCCTGATATTTCCCAATACAAGCGGCGTGTGGTTGCACGGCCTGAGATTCCCTATTGAATCGACAACCGGGTAGCACTCCTCGGTTCCAGCCGAACAGAAGCCGAAGCCCAGATGCGGATAGTGCTTTATATCCACAAGGCAGCAAGGAATAGGTATAGAAACGCTTATCGGAAATCTTTTCTCTACGGCGAAGCGTTCAGCAGTCTCGAGCATAAAAAGCACATCCTGAGGGGAGGGGGAGAGCTCTTCGAGATTCTCGAGCCCCCTTCCGCCGGGGTTGAATCGGTTAAGCATCGTTCCGTGTGCGCCGAGCGTCCTTGCAAGTTCCAAAGTCTCCCAGAGCCTTGGAAGGTTGAGCTTTGTGACTATCAATGCCGTGACTGCCTTAGCCTTGGTCGAAAGCACTGCCTCGATCCCTCGAACCGATTTCTCGAAGCTGCCCTTGCATCCCTGGAGGTATTCTTGCTCTTGTGGTCTGTCCGAAAGAAGCTGTATCTCGAACATCGAGATTCCCGCTCGAACAAGCATCTTGGCAAGCTTTTTGTCGAGCGTCTGGCCGTTCGTGATAATATTGAGCTGCGCGCCCGATAGCGCAGCCTGCAGCGAGATGTCTACAAGATCGGGTCTCAAGGTTGGCTCGCCGCCGCTTATCGTGAAGAAAGAGGGTTTTGTTTCTTTCAGGAGCTTTGCGAGCATCTCTCTTGTTTCCCTCGAGCTCAAATCTTCATGCACGGTTTCAGGATGCTTGTGCCAGATGTTGTAGCAGAAGCGGCATTTTAGATTGCATCTTTGCGTTACCTCGAAGATGAGAATCTTCTGAAGTCTTGGTTCAGGAGAAACTCGCACTTTAGTCGCCTGCGTTGCCCTTCTTTTCCGTCGAGTCAGGCTCAGTAACGACAAGCATCAGCTGCTTTGTAAACATGCCTGCCTGGGATGTATAGAAAGTGAGGTCCACCCACGTGGTTTCAGCGGCAAGCCCTCCGATGCAGATGCGGCCCTCGACGGCTTCAAGGGTGTCCGAGAACTTGCCATCAACTGCCCTGAGAGGAACAAGAAGCGTATCGCCTACGAGTCTTACGTCTGCTCCGGATATGATGTTGCCCTCAATCCCCGGATTGTAAACCTTGGCTGTCGCATTCACCGTCACCGAATCTGCTCCATTTGTAGGATTCGGCGTAATCGAAGACTCAGTGACCACCACGGGGTCGATTATGGCCATGTCGTAGCAGGTTGCTATGGGCGGCTCCGGCTGAGCCCTGAGCCAGCCTGCAACGGTCAGCACAAGTCCCAGCACGAAAAGCTTGGTCCATCTCGCCGTCTTTTTGAGAGTTCCTTGCTCCTCCCACCTCGAAAGAACCGGGAGGAGCCTTGCTCCTATCTTCGTTATGAGCGATGAGAGCGCGTTTCGAGTCTTAACCATGTAGTTCCTCCTTGTAGATATTTGGGTAATACAGCCAATTTTACAATAAATTCCATTCGACTATTCGGTTATTCTAATATCCGTGCTGTCTTCGATTATCTTGTTCTTGTTCGTAGATATCCTGACATGAACTTTAGCGCTTCCGGTATCGATGTCCGTTATGTCTAGCTTTGCCGAGATTTCCTCGTAAGAACCATCAAAAGAGCTATCGGCAGGCTGCATCTGGATGACATCCGAACTTGCATCTTTACCAGTGATGAAGCACTCTGCAGATTTAACATAGTTGTCCTTGGATGCAGGGATGAGAGTGGCTCTGGCTTTGACTATTACCGAGTCTGCTCCGCCTGTAGGATTAGGCGTGATCTCGATATTATGAATTGGCGGAGGAACAGGCTCGTAGCAAGTGACAGGGCAGCATGCAGTCGAGCCGGCCGCGCCGAAAAGGCCTAATCCTGAAACGAGTGCACTCAGGAATGAGAGCTTCATCCATCTTGCAAGCTTGGGTAGTATCCCGCGCTCCTCGCATCTTGAGTAGAAGTCAAAAAGTGAAAAGCCTGCTTTCCTGAGAGTTTCGAAAATAATGTATTTTGCTTGAGCCATGGTTCTGCTATTCTGATTCTGTTATGTACAAATCTAATGTAGTGTTATCTCTTTCCCCTTTATTAGTGACGGCCTCAACGTTTACGCGGCAGGTGTCGCCCGTGGAAAGATTGCCTACGTATAATCGAGCTTCAACGTCTTTCATACCATAAGGATCTGTTTTCGTGACAATCATAGGGGTGGTATCCGCATTAAGAATGCATATGACCTTGTCCACATAATCTTCTTCTACGCTTATTCCATTGGGGACATGTGCACTTGCCTCAACGGTTATTGAATCTGCGCCTGCCGTCGGATTAGGAATTATGGAGCAGGATGCGATTTGAGGTTTCGGGTACTCCATCGGTGCGTAACAAGTTATGCAGTTGAGCACGCTCGCCGCGCTCAGGGCCGTTATGCCTGTAACGAACGCTCCGAGGAAAGTGGTCTTGGTCCATCTCATTGTCCTCGGAAGTACCCCGCGCTCCTCGCAGCGGGAGAAGAAGTTGAAGAGCGATGTTCCCATCCTCCTCAAGGATTCAAAGAAAATGTATCGGCTTCTGGCCATTGTGCCTCCGGTGATTTATTCTGTTATCTCGAGGTCTATTTCCTGTGGGTCGCCCCACTCATCATCATTATTGGCGGCTGAGATATTTATCTTGACCGTATCCGAACCTTGATCACCCACGTAGAGCTTTGCTTCTATCTCTTCATCCTGCGAGTCAAAATTTCCGTCAACCGCCTGCATATCGGTAGTGTCGTCTTGAAAGACGAACACGGCTTTGGCAACGATGATATCTTGTGATGAATAATGAATGGTTGCGCGTGCGGATATCTTGACCGTATCAGCTCCCTCAGTAGGATTAGGTGTAACTGAAGCGTTCTCTATCCGGGGTAGGGGGGTTCCAGGTAAATAGCAGCAACTCAAAAGGCTGGCTGCGCTCACTGTGCCTAACCCGGCGACTATTGCGCTTAAGGCGGACATCTTAATCCAGCGTGCCGCCCGCGGCAGCACCCCGCGCTCCTCGCAGCGGGAGAAAAAGTCGAAAAGGGAGGTGCCTATCCTCCTCAAGGATTCAAAGAAAATGTATCTGGTTCGAGCCATATTTCCTCCTTAATTGCTGTATTGAATATAGCCAGCACGGAAGTGTTGTCAATCCCTGAAAAACCCCGACTCCGCCGCTTACTTGTCTGTTATGCGTAGAACGGTCGAGCCTATGCCCCAGCCTGAGGATTTTGAATCGACCTTGACGTAGATTTGAGCGCTATCCGCCTTGATGTTCTTTACGTTTATGCGTCCGATGAGTTCCTCACTGGCTTCGTCGAATGCGCCGTCCTTCGCTCTCATCTGGACTGTATCTCCTTCGACTATGCACTGGGCTGCGGCTATAACATCGAGATCGCCTGCATTCTCGAGCCGCGCTTTAGCGCTTACGGTTACGGAATCCGCACCTCTGGTAGGGTTAGGTTTTACGATTATCTCAGGCACCCTGGGGTACACGGCAACAGGTTCGTAGCAGGTCACAAGACCATCGTCAAAGGGCTGCTTTTTGGCGCACGCTGCAATCAGCGCCAGGGCCGCTCCAGCAAAAGTGAGTTTCAGCCAGCGCATTATTCCAGGCAGAATACCGTTCTCCTCGAAGCCTGAAAGGAATCCATACAATCTGGATGTGAGTTTGCTTATCGATTCGCGCATCATCTTTACTCCTTTTCCGAAATTAACAGGCGCAGTGAAGCTAATGACTGTTCACCCTTAGAGGTAGAAGCGTGAACGAAAACCAAGATAGTTTCCGGACCAAATCCTGGAAGAACCCTAATACTCTTGACGTCGATTTGGCCATCAATAATCTCCAGGGTGTCCGAGAAACGGCCGTCCACCGGGCGCATCCTTATCCGGTGCGTATCCCTGCTCGTCTGGAGCCAGGCGTCCGAAATGTAGTTGTCCTCGAGTTTAGGTTCAAGCACTTTTGCCGCGGCCTTTATTCGAATAATGTGTGCGCCTTTCGTGGGATTCGGAGTTGCGGAAACCTCTGTTATGGTTGGATTCAGTGGTCCGACCATATAGCACGTCGTAACAGGGCCGCCTTCTCCTCCGGGTCCGGTTCTTGCCCTTTTCCCGCACGAAGCTATCAGGGCGACAACGAACCCCAAGAACGAAACCTTCAAAAAGCGCGCTGTTCTTGAGAGAAATGGGGTATCCTGGCATCTTGACAGCGCGTTAAATACCAGATTGCCTGCGTCTCTGAGAATTGCATTCAAATTCTTTCTCATCTTTGCCATTCCGCTTCTCCTTTCTCGTTTAATCCGGTTCAGTAATCACAAGCTCTAAGGATTCTATTTCAGTTTGACCGGACGAATTTTCTACCTCTATGCATATATAGGTCGTTTCCGGCTCAATATTTCCAACGTACAGCCGGCCGACTATTCTCTCCGAAGCGGCGTCGAATTTCCCGTCAATCGCCCGCATAGGGTAATATATCGTATCTCCTCCCATTCTCATACGGGCAGAGCTTATCGTGCTTTCGCCTCTGAAGTGCTCGCTTATTCTTGCAGTTGCCTTTACGGTTACAGAATCGGCGCCCTTCGTAGGGTTAGGTCTTACGGAAAGCTTGGATAGTTCTATGAGGGGAGGGGGGGCGGGTTTGTAGCACATAATAACATCTTCTTTTGCTTCAAGCGAGAGAGAGCTGACAAGCGCCACGAATAATCCCAACAGCGACAGCTTTAGCCACCTTGCCGCCTTCGGCAGAATCCGGCGTTCCTCTAAACCGGACAGGGAGCCGAAAAGCTCTCCGCCTAGCTTTGCGAACAGGTTTGCCAGTCTATTCCTTAGTTCAGTCATTTTTGTCCTCCTTCTTGTCGATACTGTCAGGTGCTGGAGCGGAGATGACTAATTGCTTCCATGCGCTTTCCGCATTGCCGGTGTTCGTCTTCACCACTATGTAAATCCACGTGGTCTCAGGCTTACGGCCTCCTACGTAGAGACGCGCCTCTAAAGTTTCAAGGGTATCGCCGAATTTGCCGTCTAAAGCTTTCATGGGATAATGAAGGGTATCCCCATTAATTCCGGTATCTCCTGTAGCGCCGGAAAGCTGCATAAATGCTTCAGAGATAGCGCTATCTCCTTCATACTTGTACTGAGGTCCAAGCATTGCAGTTGCCTTGACGATTACAGTATCTACGCCGGCTGTCGGATTCGGTTCAGCCGAAACATCCGAGATTAATATATGAGGTTCCTCTATAGGAACGTAGCATAAGATGATATCATCATCCGCTGCTTTAAGCGGCGCGCTCACCAGAGCTACTACCAATCCCAAAATTGAAAGTTTAAACCATCTTGCCGCCCCAGGCAGGATGCCGCGTTCCTCTAATCCCGTCAACAATGCAAATATCGAGCCGCCTATTCTTGCAAAGATGCGGGCAATGAACCCTCTCGTTTTCGACATCTAGTCCTCCTCTTTAATAGTCGAATCCGCTGACAGTGAATCGGATTTTGAAACAACGTAAGACTGCCAGCTTATTTCCTGATTGCCCTGCGAAGTGGTAACCGAGATGAAGAACCAGTTTTGTCCCGTGTCAAGATCGCCGACATAAAATGAGGCTTCGAGCACTTCAAGGGTATCCGAAAGCTTACCGTCAATCGCTTTCATCGGTATCTTAAGGGTATCCTTTTGTCTTGAAAGCCAAGCTTCTTTAATGTAATTATCTTCGATTTCAGGATTTAGCACTTTTGCAGTCGCCCTGACCTTTACCGAGTCGGCGCCTTTGGTCGGGTCGGGTGATATGATAACGTCCGATATCGCAGCTTCGGGTAATCTCGCAACAATATAACACGTCACTTGCGCCTCTTCAGCCTGAAGCGAAAGAGCTACGACGAGCGAGGCAATAATACCGAGTGCGGCAACCTTTACCCACTTCAAAGCGCGCGGCATAAAGCCTTTTTCTTCAAGAGCTGTCAAGAATCTGAATATGGAGTTACCCGCCCTCCCCAATAGACCCGATATCATGTTTCGCGTCTTTGCCATTGTCGCTTCTTTACTCCTGTATACCTCTAATTCCTCGATTTATTCCACATAATATATGCTCTGAATCAGCCGTGTCAAGTTATTATATTGACGTTAGCTCAAAACTCACGTAGAATCCGCTCGTGAAGCAGCTTTTTTCCGATTGGCGTGTTCTTTCAGCAATAGCGATTCTTGGCTGGGGAGCATGGGGGATACTTTCAAAAATAGCCCTAAGACACGTTGACTGGAGGGTTATGCTTTTAATATCCTCGATTGCAGTGCTTCCGCTCGTGGTTTTTCTAGGGCTTCCTGCATTTGACTGGAAGTTCAATCGCTACGTTCTTTTTGCAGCACTTGCAGGACTGGGCGCTTCTTTAGCCACGCTTGCATTTAACCGGGCGCTTCAGAAGGGAGGACCTGCAAATGTCGTCGTGCCTTTAACATCCCAATACGTTCTGGTGATAGTTCTTTTTTCGACGATTTTTCTAAAGGAGCCGATTACGTGGCAGCGGATTGTAGGTATTGCAGCCGCAATCGTTGCAATCGTGATGCTTTCTCTTTAGTTTTCTCTGTTATTTAATAACCAGGAGCTTGTTCGTCAAAGTTTTATCGGATGTGGTGAACCTTGAGAAGTACAGCCCTGAAGGCATACCGCGTGTTGACCAGTGAAGGTCTCCAGTGTTAGGGTTGATAGCGCTTCTGAACACCTCGCGGCCGCAGGCGTCAAAGATGGATAGCTCTCCTCTTGTCCCGGTTGTGAACGAGAACTCGACATCGGTGGAGGTCTGGGTTATCCTCAATGGCTCGATTTGACTTCCTGTCTCTTGAATGCCGCCAAGGGACTTCGCTAGAGTATCGTCCGTTGAGAGTTCGTCGAGTTCGAGTTTTGGGTATGCCCTCAAAGTAAAGGGACCTCCACCTGTCACTGACCAGGGCTTGAACGTTACCTGTTTGGTTGATTCTTTGGGAATGGAGACCTTCAGGGAGTCAACGTACACACTTGTGGAACCACTAAGTATCTCAGCATAAACGTATGCATCTTTATCTGCCTTGATGCCTTCGTTCGCAAAGGTTACTATTGGAGTGTAGCTCGGACCTGTCAGTTCATCGGAATCTATGCTCTTTGAAGCGTAGTCGTAATAGGCAACACTGCGAAGCACGATGTTGTCCCAGGAGACTTCCTGACCGAACCAACGTGAACCATTAAGCCCACCTGTCGTACTAAGCTCGACTTGGATTATGGAATCCTCAGAGGACCAATCATGATCCAACCACTTTTGTTTTAAGTTGTCTCTTTGTTCTGTCCATGTTCCTTTTTCCGGAATAGTCAACTGGATTGCATAATTGGTATCCTCATCAGGGTATGTTCCGGATGCTGATCCTACAACCCAAATGATATTCTTGTAGGAAGAGGTATGAAAACAGATAAAGAAATTAGCAATAGAATCTTTATCACCTTGAGCCATATTGAATACCCAGAAACAACTATCTACATCAGCAACCGCTTTAGGCGTTGGAAGAGTCTGTTTACAGTAAAGCTGCGTAATACCATCTTCAACGTAGCAACGTTTATATGTATCTGTCAAAAAAGAGAATTTACCGTCGTATGATCTGGTTGAATCATGGATGCTAACTTTTGCACTGTCTGAAGCTCCTGCTTTGTTCTCCCATATCTCCGTAGTCCAGTCGCCTGTGCCAAGCTCGGCTCCCGGGTCGCGTATCGCGTTTACCCATATCTTTGCAGAAAGCACCACAGATAACACCAACATCAATAAAACTATCTTTCGCATATCTTCGCCTCCTTTATGCCTTAAGTCTATCTTAAATGCAAGTTGTGTCAATAGGATTGCTCTTCTGTCTGAGTTCAGTTAATAATCAAAAACTTGTTTGAGATTATATTCTTTCCAGATACAAACCTGGCGAAGTAGAGTCCTGAAGGCATACCGCGTGTTGACCAGTGAAGGTCTCCAGTGTTAGGGTTGATAGCGCTCCTGAACACCTCGCGGCCGCAGACATCAAAGATGGATAACTCACCACCGATGTCTGGTGCAAACGAGAATTCGACACCTGCTTGGTTCTGAACTATCTTCAATGGCTCGATTTGACTTCCTGTCTCTTGAATGCCGCCGAGGGACTTCGTTAGTGTATCATCCGTTGACAGCTCGTCGAGCTCGAGCATAGGATATGCCCTCAAAGTAAAGGGGCCTCCCCCCACAACTGACCAGGGCTTGAACGTTACCTGTTTGGTTGATTCTTTGGGAATGGAGACCTTCAGGGAGTCTAAGTACACCCTTGTGGCTCCACTAAGTATCTCAGCATAAACGTATGCATCTTTATCTGCCTTGATGCCTTCGTTCGCAAAGGTAACTATTGGGGTATAGCTCGAACCTGTCAGTTCATCGGAGTCTATGCTCTTTGAAGCGTAGTCGTAATAGGCAACGCTGCGGAGCACTATGTTATCCCAGGATACCTCCTGACCATGCCACCTTGTGGAAGTCGCAAGGCCATATGAAGAAAGTCGTATTTTGTATATCGTATCTGTCTTAAGCCAATTGTGATCGAGCCATCTTTGAAAAAGATTTTCGCCGTGTTCA
>JAAYVC010000008.1 GCA_012517375.1 bacterium
CCTGCTACCGATTTAGGTCCGTACTGAATTCGCTTCCCAATCTTGACTGGCTCGTGACGATTAACGACACGCTGTATTCATATGTGACGAAGGATTCCTTCAAGACCCTTTATTTCGAGAAGCGCATGCACGAAAAGAACTACGACACCTTGATCAAAGTCCGCTACGACTGGGAAAATGGTCTTATAAGATATCAGGATGGTTCAACTTATCCCCTTGAATCAGGGACGTTGGATATAGTTTCGATTTATTACTTTTTCAGACTCAATCCGCTGAAGTTGGGTGAGGAGCGTACCGTTATCCTCCACGCGGACAGGAAAACGGACAAGGCGCAGGTCAAGGCGGTGAGCGAGGTTCAGGTTCGTTCGAGCGCATCCAAGGATGGCAGCTTTGTATGCACTAAACTTGTGCCCGAGGTTTCAGGAAAGGGCAACTTCGGTTCCGGCGGTACTTTGATTTTCTATCTTACTAAAGATGAGAATCTTATGCCGGCGCTGATCAAGACGGTGATGACTGTAGGCTCGATCACGGCAAGACTTAAGTGGACATGGCGAGAATGATAAGCCCAAAAATTTGCGATGCAAATCTCCCGCCAGACCAATCATTATGCGCCAGGTCAGGAAGACTGCATAAGACTTGTATCAAGGGAATGCGTCTAAGTTTAATCTGGGGTTGCATGTATGACTAAGAAAAGCCCTGAGATTTACGCAGTGCTTCTTGTCGGCGGCAAAGGAGAACGTTTTTGGCCCTTAAGCACCCCTGAACGGCCTAAACAGTTTTTGAAGATATTTTCAAATAAAACAATGATCCAGGAGACGGTGGAAAGAATTCTGCCTCTCGTTCCTAGTGAAAGGATTCTCTTCGTACTCCCTCCACATCTTACAAGACCTTTAAAGAATGACTTGAAGTGGGTAAAAACTGAAAACCTGATAGTCGAACCCGAAGGACGCAACACCGCGCCAGCAATCGCGCTCGCTGCAAGGAGATTGAGGAATAAACCCGATGCCGTGATGGTCGTTCTGCCGGCTGACCATTTGATAACTCCAGCAAAAACTTATTTAAGTGACCTGAAAAAAGCGGTAGAACTTGCCGAAAAACGTTATCTTGTGACATTCGGCATCCCGCCAGCTCGACCTGAAACCGGTTACGGTTACATTGAGGTTGATAGAAGAAACCCTCTCGGCAATTCTGGTTTCAGGGTGAAGAAGTTTCACGAGAAGCCGGATGAGATTAAAGCCAAAAACTACATGAAATCGGGCAAACACTTCTGGAATTCAGGGATGTTCGTATGGAAGGTTGGCGAAATAATAAAAGCTTTCAAGTTTCATTCTTCAAAAACTTACAATGCTCTTCTGAGTTCCGGAAACCGCAAGTTAACAAAAGAATCTTATGCCAAATCGGAAGCAACATCAGTAGACTACGCCATTATGGAGAAGGCCTCGAACGTTGCCGTCATCACCGCAAGATTCCGTTGGGATGACGTTGGCTCATGGGCTGCAGTAGAACGACACCTCAAAAAAGGGGTTGACAAAAACACAAGTGTCGGTAAACTTATATCATTGGACAGCGCAGATTGTATAGTAGTTGCGGCCCAGGGCGAGGTAGCCCTACTGGGTGTCAGCAATCTTGTAATTGTAAAAACGCACGATACGGTACTCGTATGTGCAAAAGAGAGAGCGGCTGACATCAAGAAGCTTCTTGAACGGCATGCTCCTCGAAAACCCTAGGAGGTGCATAAATGAAACGTTTGATTGCACTGGCTCTGGTATTTGTTGCAGTCCTTGCATGCACACCGAGAAAGACCACAAAAGTGGTCTCGCCCGGAAGCGATTATTCGCTATATGATATGGAAAAACAGGGCACTACGACGACAACAATAACGCCTTCCGGAAACAAGGTTCCCGGATACAGGGTACAGCTTTTTGCCTCAAGCACCAACGACGGCGCCGAGAAGATAGCCAGTGAAGCGCGTTTCAAGTTCACCGAGCAGGTCTACGTTGAATACGATCCGCCTTACTACAAGGTTCGCGTGGGCGACTACAAGAACCGTTCAGACGCAGAAATACTTCGCGAGAAGGCCAAAAATCTCGGATACTTGGACGCGTGGATAGTTCAAACGGAGGTTAATGCACAGTAAACTGCTGGTCGCAACATCGAACCAGGGTAAACTAAAAGAGTTTAAAAGCATACTTGGCGGGATAATAGAAGTAGTAAGTCCCGCCGAGCTTTTTTTTAGAGATATAGATGTTAAAGAAGGGTCTGATTATTTAGAAAACGCAAGGAAAAAGGCGGAAACATACAGAAGTCAGTTCCCTGGCCTGATATGCGGTGAGGATTCAGGGCTGGAAATCGATGCGCTTGACGGAAAACCCGGACCACTTTCTGCAAGATACGGAGGTGAAGAACTTCCGCATAAGGATAAGTGTAGTCTAATACTTAAAGAGTTAGGTAACTTACCCATTTACGATAGAACTGCACGTTTCAGGGCAACCCTAGCATTACTGGAAGGTGATGGGGGCGGTTTTGTGGCTTTTGAAGGAGTTCTTGAAGGCTGGATTGCTTTCGAATACAAAGGAAATGAAGGCTTCGGTTATGACCCGATTTTCATACCTCAGGGATTTTCAAGGACTAATGCGGAACTGGGAATGCAGATAAAGAACCGCATCAGTCACCGGGCAAAGGCGATAAGAAAGCTTGCAGAGTATCTGAAAAAGACACATTGACTCCCTGGCAAGGACGGCTATAATTCAAGTCTACAAGAAGTGATTAATTGAATGATTATCTTCTCTCCAGTTCAGCTTTGCTGAACTGGTACAAAGAGTGCCCGCTAGCACGACCGCAGTAGTGATCGCAATCACGCGGGGAGTAGCGTAGCCCGGTTCAACGCGCCTGGTTTGGGACCAGGAGATCGGAGGTTCGAATCCTCTCTCCCCGACTTAACGCCCCAAAAGAATGCTTCGCATTCTTTCGGGACCCGTCAAATTACGGCGAACTGGAGGAGAGCAAGCTCCTGGAGAGGACGGGCAATTCCTTGGGGACCAATAGGGAAATTGAGAACCGGCATGCACAGGTTCTCTCCTTATCTCACTGCGGACTTTTACGCAAGGCTCTTACCCCATAAAATTGCTTCGCATTTTTATGGGGACCCTGCCAGAGGTAAGGAGGTCTTTCTAGTCGGTGGATTTGATCATTACGAG
>JAAYVC010000009.1 GCA_012517375.1 bacterium
CTCGCTATCCTCTGAAGTATTTGATTCAGCCGAGTTCAGGCTTTCAGCTCATCCAGCCCAGGTTTTTCCATATCCAAGGTTAGAGGATGATGTCTTTAAGGATGTTTCCTTCGCACTTGAGGGAAATCCTAAAGCCGTGGCAATTTTTGAGCCTTTAATAAAACGCATCGGTGGAAAAACCTTCCCTTTGTGTAGGGAAAACAAACCTTTGTACCACACGTCCTGTGTTATGGCTTCAAATCTCTTGATAGGTCTGCTTAAATGCGCAGAAGGATTGGGGCTTCGAGCAGGTCTGGAGGAAAAACAATCCAGGGAGATTGTGTTGCGATTCGCATTTGAAACCATTACTACTGCATCAGAACAGACCTCTTTCGATAAAGCATTATCCGGACCTTTACTAAGAGGAGATATTGAAACCATCAAGATGAATCTTGCTTCCATTAAGGGTTCTGACGAGGAAATTATTTACAAGTTATTATCTAAGATATTAATCGATGTCGCAAAAGAGAAAGGCCTTCCCATCGAGAAAGCCTTTGAAGTTCGAAAAATCCTTGATTCTTAATCTATTCTGATACTATAACAAACTCAATCCTGCGGTTTTCTTCCTGACCTTTACGGGTCCTATTGTCACCTATAGGCCTCGTTTCTCCATACCCCCGGGACATTAAACGTGTTGAATCAATGCCTTGATTGATAAGCCAATCTCGAACTGCATCCGCACGCTTCTGTGAAATCTCAAGGTTCGTCTGTTCATCCCCTATGCTGTCAGTATGTCCTTGAATCTCAATACGGACATCCGGGTATTCCTTCAAAAAAACCGCTACTTCTTCCAAAGCAGGGTAACTATCTTCCAATATCTCTGCACTACCAGGTCTGAAGAAGATATTTTGAAACTCAGGCAATTCCCGAGGTTTTGGAAGACCTAAACCGACATTGAGTTCTCTAACATCTCCATCCTGAAGAGTAAGCCCAACATTTTCAGATGCATAACCTTCTTTAGAAAATGTTAACGAGTAGCTACCTGGCGGAAGAGTTACTTTGAAAATTCCCAAAACGTCCGTTCTGACCTCAGGGATTGAGGAATCACCGAATGAAACAAGCACACCCTCAATTGCTTCGGCAGATTTATTGTCTCTGACAATTCCCGATAATTGAGCCCGTGGCTCCTTTATTTTAACGAGGGCGAAATCAAGGAGTTTAGCTTCCTTGTCTTGGAGAATAATTCCCTGTTCAATCCATTTGTATCCTTCGGCCTCGGCGCGCACTCTATATGCCCCGGGGGAGAGTCCCAGCGTGAATATTCCCGTCAGTGAATCGGCATAGACGGTTTGAATCTCGCTGCCAGGAAAGCTTATCTTTGCGGAAAGACCCTCTCCTGTCTCCTCGCTTATGACTTTTCCTGCAAGAGTCGCCATGGGAGGTTTTGGCGGTTTCATCAAATCGAATCCGACTGAAACGCCTATTTCAATCTTCCACGGTGGAACAGAGTTGCCAATACCTATCGGCGCCGACAGGTCGAACGTCACTCCGCCTGCAGGAGCTGTTTTCATTCGTATTAAAGGCACTAAGGTCATGTTGGAAATCGAAAAAAATGAATCCATCGAAGCGCGATTCGACACCTCGCATCCAAAAGAAAGGAATTTAAGAGGGGATACCTCTATGGATATTCCGTAAGGTAGAGTGGAACCTGAACCAAGAGAATCGAAGGATATACCGTAGCCTGCATTGATATTGAAATTTACCGGTTCAATACCCAGACCGAATATCAATCTGCCGTCAAAAGCGGAAGTAGTAGGTGGTTGTGTTGTCGAATCACCGTTCCAGAAGCTTGATGTGGAAAAATCACCTAGCGCAAGCAGTCCTGGTGAGATAAAAAAACGTTTATTTGCGCCCAGATAGAAAGGGTATCCAATCTTTAATGCCGGGGATATCTTAATCGGACCAATGAGGTAATTATTGTCGTCAGTTCGGTAACCATCTCCGTGGACTGCGGCAGAAAACTCCAAGAAAGAAAGAGGAGCAAAACCTATAGACGAATAAACGTGTCCGTAAACATCATTCGAATATCCGCCGCCTAGATGAAGAACTGATATTGAAAGTAATCCCTGTTTCTGAGGGTAAGAATAGAAAACATCCAGAAAGCCATTCTGTGCCCATCGATTCGGGCTGGCAAAACCGCTAGTGACGCTTAAGGCAAAGCTTAAGATTGCCCATAAACTCAAACTTGTTTTTTTCATCACGTACCTCCTCGCCGAAGGTTTTTATAGCCCCAACGGGAGTCGAACCCGTGTCTTCACCTTGAAAGAGTGATGTCCTTACCACTAGACGATAGGGCCTAGATTTTTTTATTCCCCTCCGAAGTAATTCAATGCGCTTCTGAAATCCTTTATCTCCGGTTTTGTAAACAAGTCCTTGCTTAAATCATCCAGTAGATCGTTGTGCTCATTTTCAAGAGCCTGCTGGATTAGCTCTGCCTCATCATTGGGACTGCGTTCAAGACAGCGGAAGTACCCGTAGCCTATATCGCATTTAACGGGCCCGGTCATTTGACCTGGTTCAAGAGCATAACACGCGCCTGCCATTCTTGGACCATATCTTGTTTCCGCTTCAAAGTAAGAACTGAACTTCAAAGTATCAATGCTTACATGCGGAACCCCGATGAAAGAAGAAAAAGGCTTACCGCTTGCAACGGATTGTCTTAATTTGTACGCGTACACTTTTTGAGCCTCTTTTGCTTTTTCCCTGATAACTACCTTCTTGATGAAATCGCGATTACTATCAAGAGGAATAAGGACTTTTTCCGTGATATCTACTGTTGCAAAGAGATAGTATATGCCGTTCGTCTCTGGGAAAGGCTCGCTTATGTCGCCCTTTCTGGATGACAGAGCATACGTTTTGACAGCCTCGTTATAAGGAAAGTATGGGACAAAGACATCTCTATCCTCAAGAACATAAGGACCCTGACGAGATACAAGCTGGTATTGAGCTATCAAGGAATCCAAGTTCTTAGCTTTCCTCGCGGTTTTCCTAAAATCTTCTATCTTTTCCATCACATTTCTGCGGGTTGAATCGCCCGCTTCTATCGCAAGGAAAATCTCCCTGTATTTGAGCGTATCCTTGGATTTCTCGATAAATTTAGGTATATGCCATGCTCCTCTGTCGTAATATAACGATCCGATTTGACCAGCCGAGAGTTTACTGAGCTCCTCGAATTCCGCGGCATCCAGGGTTGAAACAGGGCGCTCAACAAAAATAGAAGAATCTCCAGTGAAATCAATCGCGACCTGCTCGAAATCTGCGCCAGCTCTGATAGCAGCTTCCGCATCTTCGGCTCTTAGTTTAATATTCATACTGTCATCTGGTGAAGGCAATACCGGAAACATCAAGGTTCTTAGAATCCACCATTTGTCTCGTTCAAAACTCTTGATGTTTTCCTTATAATATGTCTGTATCTGTTCTTCCGTTACCGTAGAATCAACCGGCGGCAGTTCGTAAACGAATAATGCCTCAAGAACCATCTTAGTTCCGGCCTTGGATTGGGCGTCTACAACTTGAGCTACGGTCAACCTGAAACCATTCATTACATCGTTGCGAACTATTTCTTCCTGACGGTTTCTCGCAAGCAATGATTTATGGTATTCAAAAGCCTGCCTATATTGCTGGGGCAAATTAGGTGCGCTAAGCACCTGCCAGTAACGTTCGTAATTGAACTGGCCGTTGACATAAAATGATGTGTCGTTTGATATCCACTGAGGCGGAACGACCTTCAAAATCTCGGAAGCTTCATCGTCGCCTACAACAACTTTTTCCTTTTTAAGTATCTCGGTCCATCTTGCTTTTTTTACAACTTCTTCCCAGGCCTGGCTGTATAACTTTGCCCTTTCTTGTTTCGTCAGCTGATTAAGATTGACATCCAAACCGGATGCATTAATTAGCTCGTAAATTGCATTCTGATAATCAACGACTTTTATTTTTTCCTTACCCACAACGGCTAAAGTACTGTCAGATCCCTTCCTCCTCGAAATGCTAGCGCTGCGGCCAGTAATATCCATACCCCAAACGAAAATAATAGACGCTACAAATGCCAATAGGACGACAAACATAATGATCGTTGCTCTCTTACGAAGGTTAATTATCATTCGTTATTCCTCCAAATTCAACAGTGTACATGTTGTGAATTCTATCAGAATCCCTGAGAAAGTCAACTATCTGCCGTATGAAAGCCGCCTGCCTAAAGATTCCGGTAATCCTGCATTAATGATCTTGGATTGCGCAGAAGCTATATCGTACTCCACTCTAATAAGACGAACGCTCTTTTCTTTTGTATTTACTCTCAAGTAACAAGCTCGAGGATTCCCATCTCTTGGCTGCCCCACACTTCCAGCATTTATTAACAATGAAGTATTACCATCCCAGAAAGCTTCTTTCGATTCGACAAGATCAGTCTTTCCATCTTCTTTGCTGTATTTGACAATAAACGGCTGGTGCGAATGTCCAATAATCCCAAGCGATGATGATAGACTTGCCCATTGACCGGCAGCCTGAGATAGGGTTAAAATATATTCCCAACCATCAGGCTTCTTAAAATTCGCATGCGATATACATAATTCGTTCGATTTTAGAATTAAAGGCAAAGAATCCAAATATATCCTTGAAGCGCTTTTTATTTTATTTTTTGTCCAGAGTATCGCCGATTGTGCATCACCGTTAAAATATTCAATGGATGTACGTTCAAGAACCCCCCAATCATGGTTACCTGCGACGGCATCCGCTCTTAATTCTCTTATTATCGTTATGCATTCATCTGGTTCAGCTCCATAACCTACTATGTCGCCGCAAATATAATATTTTTCAGCACCCCATTTTTTTGCGTCTTCTATCACTTTTCTAAGTGCGTCAGCGTTTGAATGGAGATCTGATAAAACGGCTATCTTCATCTGCTCAGATTGTGACTTCGCGCTTATACAAAGAGTCGAGAACGCCGTTAACAAATCGTGCCGAGCCATCCGTTCCATAGAATCTAGCCAGTTCTACCGCTTCATCTATCGAAACCTTTGGGGGAATCTCAGAAATAAAAAGGATTTCGCACGCTGCAATTCTCAGTATTGCTCTATCCACATATGATAGCCTGTCAAAGCGCCAATCCGTTAAAGATCTACTCAATGCTGAATCAATAGCAGTCATGTTGTTGCAAATCATTGAAACAAGCGACTTAAGATATTGAACCGCCTTTCCTCTTAATTTGCGTCGATTTACAACCTCTTGTGTAATAATAGAAAATTCCTCATTCATTAAATCAGTTCTGTAAAGTATTTCTACAGCGGCTATCCGGGCTCTGGTTCTTGCCCCCTTCTTGGTTTCTATTTTCACCTAAACCTTTAAGGAATAAATTGAACTTTTTTAGGCGCCACGGGCAAGGTTGGCCATCTCGATTGCCGCAAGAGCGGCATCCCAGCCTCTGTTGCCTTGTTTTACACCAGCTCTTTCTATTGCCTGCTCGGTTGAATCCGCAGTGACAATTCCATATATCACGGGTATTTCAAGTTCCAGACCCAAAACGGATATACCTTTTGCCGCTTGCGAGGCCACGAACTCGAAATGCGGCGTTTCTCCGCGGATTACCGCTCCGAGACATACCACTGCATCTATCGTTTTTTCCTTTGCCATAATTTTTGCAGTGTGCGGTATCTCAAAGGTTCCTGGAACATAGCGAATTTGTACAGTTTCGGCTTTGTGCCTTGATAGACAATCCAATGCACCTTCAAGGAGTATTTTAGTTATACGCTCGTTAAACCTCGAGACTACTATACCGAAGTTTAAACCCTTAGCATCAAGACTGCCTTTTTGTTCTATAACCTTCATTCGGATTCCTCCTCTTTGTTTGAAAAATCCAAAATATGCCCCATTTTATCTCTCTTTACTTCTAGGTAAAATCGATTGTGTTCATGGGGCTTTATCTGAACAGGAACACGTTCTACTACTTTCAATCCATATCCTTCAAGACCAATTCTCTTTGCAGGGTTGTTCGTCATAAGACGTATGCTAGTAAGGCCAAGGTCGGCAAGTATCTGAGCTCCTATTCCGTAATCACGCGAATCCGACGGAAAGCCTATCGCTAGATTTGCCTCAACCGTATCAAGACCTTGATCCTGTAATCTGTAGCATACGAGTTTATTTAGAAGTCCTATCCCCCTACCCTCCTGACGCATGTACACAAGCACGCCTAGTCCCTCTGATTCTATTCGTTTCATCGCCTCATGCAACTGTTCTCCGCAATCACACCTGCCTGATCCGAAGACGTCGCCGGTCAAGCACTGAGAGTGAACACGAACAAGAACATTTTCCTTTCCTTCAACTTCGCCTTTTACAAGCGCTATGTGATGTTCGCCTTCTATCACCGTTTCGAAAATAATCAGTTTGAAATCACCAAAACTTGTGGGCAAAGGTGTCGAAAAAAGACGCCTGACAAGTTTTTCGCTTCGCTGACGATATGCTATAAGATCTTTGATTGTGATGATATCCAGTTCAAACTCGTCAGCAATCTCGAAAAGTTTCGGTAATCTTGCCATTGAACCATCAGAATCCATTATCTCGCACAGAAGCCCTGCCGGTTTCAAACCAGCAAGCCGTGCAAGATCAACCGTTGCTTCTGTATGGCCTACTCTTCTCAATACACCCCCTTTTTTTGCAACTAAAGGGAATATGTGACCTGGTCGAGCAAGATCCGAAGGACGTGTAGAAGGATCGACTAGCGATCTTATTGTTTTAGCTCTATCAAATGCCGAAATTCCTGTGGTTGTACCGTGTTTATAGTCAACTGAAACAGTAAAGGCAGTTCCATGCTTCTCGGTATTCTCATCAACCATAGGAGGCAATTCAAGCTCAGTTGCTCTCTCTTCAGTAATTGGCGAACACAGAAGACCTCTTCCGTGTTTTACTATGAAGTTTATCATTTCAGGAGTCGCCTTCTCGGCGGCTGCAATAAAATCACCTTCATTCTCCCTGTCTTCATCATCAACGACTATAACTACCTTACCCTTACGGATACTCTGGATTGCTTCTTCAATGCCTGCAAACTTCTTCATAGTTCCTTGCCGTACCATGATTTTGTATATTCTTTAAATCTTCCATCATTCCTTCGCACTTTCCAGAATCCGGGATTGTTTTTGTACCAGTCTATTGTTTCAGATAGCCCTTCTTCAAATCTCTTTTCGGCAGACCAACCAAGTATATTCTTAGCTCTTTCAGACGATGCTATCAACTTAACGACATGACCTGGTCTATCGTTGTGGGTCTTGAGTAATCTTTTAGGTTTTTTAAGCCGCTCAAGAATTTTCTCACCTATCCAGTTGATGGAAAAGCTCCTGCCTGTTCCCCCGTTTATCTCTTTGCCTATAATAGAAGCATAATTTTCCATCTGAAGCCCTGCTTCAATAAGGGCTACACCGTCTTTGACCCACAACCAGTCCCGTTCTGCTTCTCCGTCGCCGTATACGTACAAAGGAAGCCCAAGAATTGCATTTGTTGTAAAAAAAGGAATCAGTTTTTCCGGGTGTTGGCGAGGACCGTACATGTTAAAAAGCCTTAGAATTACTACAGGCAGCCTATACGTTCTGAAGAACGAATATGCAAGACGATCCGCAGCTGCTTTTGTAGCCGCATAAGGTGATTGCGGAGCAAGAGGATGATGTTCATCCATGGGTGTTTTTTGAGCAGATCCGTAAACCTCACTGGTTGATATTTGAATAATCCGCTGGACTTTGGAACGCGACAGAGCTTCGTAGAGATGAGCCGTTGACACAAAATCGTTCTGTACAAATGATTCAATCTCAAGTATCGAACGGTCAACATGCGTCTCTGCGGCAAGATGGACGACTGAATCAACCTCTTTAAGCAAAGGTGAAACTAGTCTTTTCGAACCTGCATCACCTCTAACGAAACGAAAACCTGGATCTTTGCGTATCGAGTTAGGAAGAGTATCCAGACGCCCGGGATAGATGAGCTTATCAACGACCGTGACATTAGTTTCGCCCTTTTCAATAAGGGATTCAACGAGATGCGAACCAACGAATCCAGCGCCACCAGTAATGAGTATACTCCTTTTTTTCATCCATCCCTCTTCGACCAGTCATAAGGAATCTCCCCGGAGTGGGGATTAATTCGGAACTCATCAGGCTCATCATAATTATACAGCTCCGTAGGTATATTGATAAAAAAGGCAGGTTCAGTTCCTATCCCTTTCATGCCATGCGCTACACCCGGAGGAATAGATACGAGCAACGCATTCCTGTCTCCAACAAATAACTCCATCAGATTACCTTTTGTTGAAGATTCTGGTCTTGAATCGTACATTACGAGTTTAGCCATGCCTCTAATGACACACAAATTATCTCTTTGAATATGATGATAATGCCAACCCTTAATCGCATCAGGATAAACAACAGAAAGGTAAGCCTGGCCAAACTTTTCGAAAAAAAAGTCATCCGATCTCAATATCTCCATAAGCCAGCCACGTTCATCAGGAATTACCTTAAGTGCCTTGATCTGAACACCTTCAATACTTGATTTCATGGGTGAAGTTTAGACTTGTTTCCCGCTAAAGTCAACCTATGATTATCTTAATTTTATTTGTGTAATATTTCTTGACATTGCGAATGTAACCGTTAACATCAGTAATGCCTCAAAGAGATTTCGTGCACTTGCACCTGCACACAGAATATAGTCTGCTTGATGGTTCAATTAAGGTTGACAAACTTGCTGACCAAGCCCACAGATTCAAAATGCCGGCAGTCGCGATTACCGATCATGGCAATCTATTTGGAGTTGTTCCATTCTACAAGGCAATGCAAAAAAAGGGAATAAAACCGATAATTGGTCTTGAAACCTACGTAGCTTCAGGAAAGCTTACGGAAAAGGGTGATACTCCCGCTTCAGGGGAAACTTCTCATCATCTAACGCTCATTGCATCTTCGAATATTGGATACAAGAATCTCGTGAAGCTTTCATCTGCAGCTTATCTTGAGGGTTTTTACTACAGACCCAGAATCGACAAAACCATCCTTGCAGAACACAACGAAGGTCTTATTGCTCTTTCAGGTTGCTGGTCCGGTGAGATTTCTTCATGTTTAATAAGAGGCGATATTGAAGGCGCAAGAAAAGCTCTCGGTTTTTTTCTTGATCTTTTCGGCAGGGACAACTTTTTCATAGAAATTCAGAATCTTGGAATGCCTGAAACACATGATATGATTTCCCGTGCGGTATCACTTGCAAAAGAGGAGAAAGCGAACCTTGTGGCAACCAACGATTGTCACTTTCTTAACCGCGAAGACGCTGAAGCTCATGACGTTCTTCTTGCAATTCAAACAGGGAAAAAAGTAGCTGACACCGAAAGAATGAGGTTCGAATCAAGTGAAATGTATTTTAAGTCTGCAGATGAGATGTCTCTTCTTTTCAAAGATATTCCTGAAGCTCTTGAAAATACTCAGAAAATTGCTGAAAGATGCATGGTCACTCTTGACGTTGATGGAAGAAACTTTAAATTACCAAGATATCCAATTCCTAAAGAGTTTTCATCGAGTATGCAGTATTTGAAGGACATCGCGGAAAGAGGTTGCAGGGAGAAGAATTTATGGGGAGAAAAAAGTTATGAACAACGTCTGGCTCACGAGCTCAAGGTCATTGAAAAAATGGGGTTCGCAGGCTACTTTCTTATCGTCAAAGACATCGTGGATTTCGCTAAACGAACAGGGATTCCTGTCGGGCCAGGTCGCGGATCAGCAGTTGGCAGTCTTGTACTTTACGCACTAGGTATAACAGAACTTGATCCTCTGCATTACGGGTTGATCTTTGAACGTTTTTTGAATCCTGATCGAATAACATTACCTGATATTGATATCGACTTTGCAGACGATGAAAGAGAGAAAGTGATTCACTATATACATGAACGCTACGGGCAGGAGAACGTTGCGCGCATAATCACATTTGACACTATGAAAGCCAAAGCAGCCATAAGAGACGTTGGTCGGGCAATGGACATTCCGCTAGGTGAAGTAGACAAAATCGCTAAGTTGATTCCTATGAATGACAGCCTTGAACAGGCACGCAAATCACAAAAAGAACTCGCCGAACTTATCGAGAGCGATATTCGATACCAAAGACTATTCAAGATTGCCGAAAAACTTGAAGGCGTATCCAGACACGCTTCCATTCATGCTTCAGGTGTTGTAATCACTCCAGAACCATTAACGGAATTTATACCTCTCTATAGAGCTTCCGATGGCGGAGTATCTACGCAATTCGACATGAAAGCTATTGATTCCATGGGTATATTGAAACTTGATATACTTGGATTACGTACTCTTTCTGTAATTAAGATGAGTGAAAGAATAGTAAAAGAAAGAGGGGGTTCTTTGAATTGCGCAAGAATTCCTTTCGATGATAAGAAAACATTCGAACTCCTGCAGAGAGCCGAAACGGCGGGCATTTTTCAGTTGGAAAGCAGAGGAATGAGAGACATACTCAGAAGGCTAATGCCTACTTCTATAGAGGATATCTCAGCTGTTATAGCCATTTACAGACCTGGACCTTTGGGAAATATTGACATCGACGATTTCTGCAGAAGGAAAAACGGTCAAAGCGAAATTAAGTATTTGCATCCTAACCTTGAACCCGTTCTCGCAAGCACTTATGGTATGTTCGTATACCAAGAGCAAGTAATGCAGACAGCTAGAGCTATTGCGGGCTTTTCTTACGTCCAGGCCGATCACCTCAGGAGGGCTATGGGTAAAAAAATACCGGAGTTGATGGCTCAGATGAAAGAGCAGTTTTTTGAAGGCGCTTTCAAACATGGGGTGGACAAAAAAACAACACAGGAAATATACGATCAAATTGAGCCTTTTTCCGGATACGGCTTCAACAAATCACACTCTGCGGGCTACGCGCATATATCATATGCGACCGCTTACCTAAAAGCTAACTTTCCTCTTGAGTTCTTTACTTCTCTTTTAACCAACGAAATGGGGCATTCAGAAGCAAAGATGTCCCAGTTTATAACCGACGCCAAACAATATGGAATCAATATTCTAAGACCAGACATCAACAAAAGCTCATACTCTTTCAAAATTGAAGATACTTCTATACGTTTTGGCTTAGGAGCCGTAAAGAACGTTGGCAAGGGAGCTGCAGAGCTCATTGAAAGCGAAAACTCAAAAAGACACTTTAAAGATTTCAGGGATTTTCTTGAACGCACGAAGGGATCGGTGAATCGAAAGTGCGTGGAATATCTAATTAAAGCTGGCTGTTTTGACTCAATGGATCCAAACAGGGAATTGCTTCTCGCTCATTTGATAGATGAAATGGCAAGATTAAACGACAAGCGTGGTCTGCTTATGGAGAAACAAGCCGGTCTCTTCTCGAGCGAATCGGCTGAAAAGCAACAAAAACAACCTGTAAAGTCAAAGGAATTCAAGCCTTCAGATTTTTTAAATTATGAAAAGGATGCTTTTGGTTTCTATTTGTCCGGTCACCCGATGGAGGAATATCGCGATATTTACGAAGGCTTGGATTTGACACCCATTGAAGAAATTGACGATAATTCAGATGGAAAGAATCTTGCCGTTGGAGGAACAGTCTCCGCAAGAAAAGCAAAAAGGGATAAGAAAGGGAACGAATACTCAATTATTACGTTAAGAGATTTTACAGGCGAGATTGATGTTTTTGTTTTTGCACGTCTTTATGAACAACACCGCGATATATTAAGAACGGACGAGCCTATCATCTTCAAAGGCAGAGCATCCGCATCAGAAGACGATGCAAGACCTAAATTATTTAGCGAAGAGATAATACCGTTTTCAGGCGCAAGAGCAAGAATAAAATCAGTAATAGTTGATCTTGATGAAAAAACAACAAGGGAAGACTTGATTGTCATTAAATCTCTTCTTTCTGAATTTCCTGGCCGCTGTTCGGTTTATCTCAACGTTTATACCGACAAAACAGGGGAAAAAACAAAGGTATTATGCCGAGACTCAAAAGTTTCTCCATCCCCAGAACTTATTGAAAATCTTCGGCGCAAGCCTGGGGTCCGCAAGGTTAAACTCCACGGGACATTGTAAAGAAAACTTTTGCCGCTTGCGAGGGAATGTCTTCAAAAAAAGATTTATTGCATTCAGAAAAACCAATTTAACAAAAACAAAATCGAGTACTAAACGGAGAGGGCGGGATTTGAACCCGCGACCCCGGTTTCCCGGGGTACACGATTTCCAGTCGTGCTCCTTCGGCCGCTCGGACACCTCTCCATTTATGTTAAGTATATCGAGATTGTACTCAAGGTCAACTCTGCAATCTATTTGACCTGAAACGCCATTTATTATATAATAGCGTGTGTCGGATTTCAGCATTCAGGCAAGAAAACTCCAGGAGATTCTGATATCGAAAGGAATAGATAACCAAAAAGTGCTTGAGGCTTTCAGCAAAGTACCGCGTCACCTTTTTGTCCCAAAAGAGTTCGAACACAAAGCCTACCTTGACTTATCTCTTCCAATCGGTAAAGGTCAAACCATATCTGCTCCCTCCACAATGGCTTTTATGCTGCAAAATATTAACATAATCCAAACCGATAAAGTTCTGGAAATCGGTACTGGATCTGGTTTCCAGACAGCTCTATTAACGAAACTAGGAAAAGAAATTTTTTCGATTGAACGAAATCTCGAACTTGTCAAAGAAGTTGAGAAGAAACTAGTTGCGGCAAACTGCGGGGTTGCACATCTTAGAGCAGGCGATGGAATGCTGGGCTGGTCAGAACATGCTCCTTACGATGCAATAATCGTCAGCGCAGGTGCAAGCGAAATACCTAATGCACTTATAGATCAACTAAAGATCGGCGGAAGAATAGTTATTCCATTAAAAGGTAAAATAAATCTCATTATTAAAAGTTCTCATGGAGTACGCATTCGGGAACTTGCGGACTGTAATTTCGTCCCTCTTCTTCCTGGTCATACAAAATAAAAAAACTGATATTGGATTAACTCTATGTAGGATCTTTTCTTAAATACTTAAGGAATACTCATTTCTGTTGTAATTTATTGTTGACATAACCCTAAGCTCTTGTATAATCTAAATCTGCGGGGCGTAGCGCAGCCCGGATAGCGCGCTTGGTTCGGGACCAAGAAGTCGGTGGTTCAAATCCACTCGCCCCGATTTTCATAATGGAACAAAAGCCTAGGATAATCCCGCTTTTGAGCGCGGAGAGAATTGCCGAAAGAGTTTCTGAACTGGCGGCTGAGATTTCGGAGGACTACGCGGGCAAAAACCCAATCATGATAGGAATACTTCGGGGTGCATGGGTATTTCTGGCTGATCTGTCAAGAGCTATGACGATTCCTCACCACGCCGACTTTGTTCAGCTTTCAAGCTATGGTTCTGGAACCACTTCTTCAAAGGACGTGCAAGTTCTTAAAGATATACAGTCAGGAATCAAAGCACGGCATGTCATACTTGTCGAAGATATCGTGGATACTGGATATTCTCTGTCAAAACTTATCAATCTGCTGAAGGATAGAGAACCTGCATCTCTTGCCGTATGTTCCTTGCTTGATAAGCCTCAGCGAAGGGAAGTCGAGGTACATATTGATTATCTTGGGTTTTCGGTACCTAACAAGTTTATTGTCGGCTATGGACTCGACTGGGATGACCGTTTCAGGCATCTTCCCTATGTCGGCGTACTCGAGTTCGAAAAATGATATGCCTGTGAGCCGAAGTTTTCAAATAGGCGTCATAGGTGCAAGGTTTTGCTCACCTAAGATTTCTTTTATTGCCGAAGAATTGGGGGTTCTAATTGCCAAAGAAGGATGGACGGTGATTTGCGGCGGTCACGGCGGAGTTATGGAAGCCGCTTGCAAAGGCGCATATGAGGTGGGTGGTGTAACTATCGGGATTCTCCCTGAATCAAACGAGGCAAAGGCTAACCCTTATCTTACACATGTGATAAAAACCGGAATGGCCGAGGCTCGCAACGTAATAATAGTTCAAACTTCAGATGCCCTGGTTGCTGTTGACGGCAAATATGGAACCCTTTCTGAGATTGCACTTGCTCTTGCCCGAAAGAAGCGCGTATTAGGGATCGAAACATGGAATATACCCGGTGTGGAAGAGGTAGGTGGACCTGAACAAGCAGTACTAAGGATCAAGGAGATTTTAAGTGAGTGATGCAAGACTTCATGTTGTTATTCAAGGGCTCGTGCAGGGCGTTAGCTTCCGCTACTTCACAATCCGACTGGCTGAAAGACTTAATTTAACGGGATGGGTCCGAAACGTCGGAAGCGATAAGGTAGAAACAATCGCGGAGGGGAAGGAGGATTCGCTTAAAGCATTTCTCGATGAGTTAAGGATTGGGCCGCCATCGGCAAGGGTTACGAAGGTAGACGTGGAGTGGGAAAAGCCTACATTCGAGTTCGAGGGCTTCCGCGTCGCCTACGAGGAATGGTGAAGTGGAATTATCCGCAGATTACACAGATTTCACAGATTAATGGAAGAAGATAGAAGAACATACACAATCATTGGCGCGGCAATGGAGGTTCACAAAATACTTGGTCACGGTTCCCTTGAGCCTGTTTATCAAGAAGCCTTAGCTCTAGAACTTACGAATCGAGCTATCCCCTTCAAAAGAGAAATTGAGTTAACAATATTCTATAAAGGAAACAACTCACCGCTTCCTATCGTGCCGATTTTATTTGTTACGACTCCATTGTCGTAGAGCTTAAAGCGCTGTCCAAAATAGGAACAGTTGAAGAATCCCAATTGATTAACTATCTCAAGGCAAGTGGTCTTGAAGTAGGCTTGTTAATCAACTTTGGTGCTGTTTCTCTTGAATACAAAAGATTCGTTCATACTAAAAAGTAATCGGCGCAATCTGTGTAATCTGCGGATAAAATTCCTATTCAATTCCCAGTTTCTTCCTCGTAGCCGGTATCAGCCCGCCCTGACCGAGAAGATCCAGAATAAAGGCAGGAAGTGGTTCGAATGAGATTTCTTTTCCGGTTGTTTTATTTTTGAGCGTGCCTTTTGCCAGATTCACCTCTATTTCATCGCCTTCTGAGACATGCTTGCGGACATCAGGTACTATTGCGATAGGCAAGCCGAGGTTGATGGCGTTCCTGTAGAATATGCGTGCGAATGATTCAGCCACGACACAACCGATACCGAAGTAGCGGATAGCAGTGGCCGCCTGCTCCCTGGAGGAACCGCAACCGAAGTATTTGCCTGCGACGATGACATCGCCAGGTTTTGCCTTAGTACGAAAATCCGGGTAGACCGTTTCAAAGAGGTACTGCGGGGTCTCTTCGGCATCCGTTACCTTCATGTAGCGACCTGGATAGATAACGTCGGTGTTGACGTCGTCGGGGAATATCCATGCTTTGCCTTTTACAGAATCCATCTTATGCCTCCATATATTTGCGCGGGTCGGTAATCACACCTTCCAAAGCCGATGCCGCGACAGATGCAGGGGATGCAAGGTAAACGAAGGCTTCGGCCGAGCCCATACGCCCCTGGAAGTTGCGATTGGTCGAGGCAATTGCGACCTCGCCTGGAGCAAGACAACCCTCATGAGCGCCAAGACATGGACCGCATCCGGCATTTACGAGGACGGCGCCCGAATCGACCAGGGTTTCTATGATGCCTTCTTTTAGAGCGTCTGAGAAGACTTTCCATGACGCGGGAACTACAAGGAGTCGGACTTCTTTATGAACCTTCTTGCCCTTGAGTATCTTCGCAGCTTCGCGGAGGTCATCGAGTCTGCCGTTAGTGCATGAACCTATTACGGCTTGATGTATCTTGGTCCCCTGGACGTCGGTGAGGGGCTTAACATTATCTACTCCATGGGGACAAGCTACCTGAGGCACTAGTTTTGCAGCGTCTATGTGATTCTCTGAAAGATATGTAGCGTCAGGATCGGCTTTCAGCATCTCGTAGTGCCCTCTGGCACGCGGCTTAACCCACTCTTCAGTTATCTCGTCGGGTTCCACGAAAGCGACCTTTGCTCCGGCCTCCATCGCTAGATTAGAAAGTACCATGCGGGATGAGATGTCCATTGCCGAGATTGTGGAACCTGTGAACTCTATCGCCTTGTAGTCGGCGCCGTCGGCTCCGATCGTTGCGATGATGTTGAGTATCACGTCCTTTGCATACACGCCCTTAGGGAGCTTGCCGTCCACTACGAATTTGAGGCTTTCGGGTACAAGCAGCCAGAGTTCGCCGGTCGCCCATACCGCCGCCATCTCTGTGGCGCCGATGCCGGTTGCAAAAGCCCCAAGGGCGCCTGCCGTTGTCGTGTGTGAATCGGTGCCTACGAGAAGGATACCAGGGCGTGAAAAGCCTTCTTCTACAAGCACCTGGTGACAGACTCCGATGTTGATGTCGTAGAAGTTCTTGATGCCCTGGGCCCTTACGAACTCGCGAAGCTCCTTCTGACCAGCGGCGGTGCGTTCAGATTCCGCGGGAACGCGGTGATCGAAAATGATCATTATCTTGTCAGGATCCCAGACCTTCTTTACGCCTATCTTCTCAAAAGACAGCTTGACCATGCGACCGTTTTCGTGCGACATGGCAACATCCACTTTTCCTGAAACTATCTGACCAGCGTGAACTTCCTTCTGCCCTGACTTTTTTGCAAGGATTTTTTCGGCTAGAGTCTGCGGACTCGTCATTGGCATAGTAACTCCTATTTAGCTCCGTATTTCTGGCTAACGACCGACTTCGGCAGGAAACGCTTCTCGAGTTCCGTATATTCAGGCAGTCCGACTACTTTCTTGAACTCGGCAAAAGTGCATAAAAGATCGGTTCTGTCCGGCATTATCCCGCGCTCCTTGAGAACGAACAGGTATTCACGAAGCGCCTTGACGACCACGAACATGGTTCCAACCGGTACCGAGATACGGGCGACACCAATGGCTTTGAGTTCTTCTACCGGGATGAGCGGTGTCTTGCCGCCGACTACTGAATCGAAGAGATTGACTGATACAGGTGCGTTTATGCGCTTCACCGCATCGAGGATCATCTCCTTACTCGTGGGTGCTTCCAGGAAGATCATATCGGCTCCGGCTTTAGCATAGGCGTTCGCTCGCTTTATCGCATCCTCGTAGCCGGAAATAGCGATTGCATCCGTCCGTGCATTGATGACGAAATCAGGATCCAGCTTCTTTCTTGCCTCAACTGCAGCCTCGATTTTAAGAACCATCTCCTCCTCAGACACTATCTGCTTACCCTCCATATGGCCGCAGCGCTTGGGAAAAACCTGGTCTTCTATGTTGAAACCAGCAGCTCCGACCTGGATGAAATCCTGAACGGTTCGAATCACGTTAAGAGCGTTTCCAAAGCCTGTATCGCCGTCACCCATAACGGGGATATTGACTTCCTGCGCGATGCGCCACGTCATATCGAGCATCTCGTTCCATCCCAGAAGCCCGACGTCCGGTTTTCCTAAGAGGCATGCTGATATTCCGAATCCTGAAGCCTGGGTAAGCTCGAACCCTGCTTCCTCGATTAGTTTTGCACTAAGTACATCATAGCAACCAGGGGCAACAACCGCCCTGCGCTCGTTTATCATCTTCTTTAATTGAGTGGTTTTTTTCACAAATTTCCTCCAGTTGTTTCAGCGTCGATAAGTATAAATGGCTTTTTGCATCAAGTCAACGAATTGACTACGGTAATGTAACCCCTATAATGATATGTGGATATGTTCACAGACAGGAAAACAAATATGGATGCGGCAGAGGCTCCCCTTGCCGAACGGATGCGGCCGCGAAATCTGGACGAGTTCACTGGACAGGAACATCTTGTAGGAAAAGAACGACCTCTCCGAAAACTGATAGAATCCGGTCGGCTTCCATCGATGATATTCTGGGGTCCCCCGGGGTCTGGAAAAACTTCCTTGGCTTTTCTGATAGCGACCCTAGTAAACGCCGACTTCGTGGCAAAGAGCGCGGTTACCGCAGGAATAAAGGATATCAAGGAAATCGTCGAACGCGCGAGGCTCGTCTGGAAGGCGCATCATAAGAGGACTATTCTTTTTTTAGATGAGATACACCGTTTCAATAAGGCTCAGCAGGACGCTTTTCTTCCGCACGTCGAGAGAGGAACCATAACCCTGATTGGAGCGACAACCGAGAATCCCTCCTTCGAGGTTATAGGTCCGTTGCTCTCACGCTCGAGGGTTTTCGTTTTCAATCCCTTGACTACCGAGGATTTGAAAAGAATTATGCTCCAGGCATTGTCCGATGAACGCGGGCTTAGAGCGCTTAAACCCGAGGTTCCGGATGAGGCGCTCGATTTCATAATGAAGGTATCGGACGGAGACGCGCGGCGCGCCCTGAATGCCCTTGAAGCGGCAGTGAACGTGACTGAGCTTGACGAGAACGGACGAAGAACAGTGACCGTTAAGGTTGCGGAAGCCGTGCTTGAAAGAAAGTTCTTGCTGTACGACAAGGCCGGAGAGGAGCATTACAATCTCATATCCGCCTTCATTAAGTCTATGAGAGGTTCAGACCCCGACGCCGCCGTTTATTGGCTGATAAGGATGATAGATTCGGGTGAGGACCCCCTCTTTCTTGCAAGAAGGATGGTTATACTCGCGGGAGAGGACATAGGGCTCGCCGACCCGCAGGCCCTGGTCGTAGCCAACGCTGCAAAGGATGCTGTGCATTTTGTAGGATACCCAGAGTGTGTTTTTCATTTGACGGAAGCGGCTATATATCTTGCTCTTGCTCCTAAATCAAACGCTACATTGAGAGCGATTCAAGCCGCGCGCAAGGATGTTCAGGAGACCCAGGCGGAGCCAGTGCCGATTCATCTAAGGAACGCTCCAACAAAGCTCATGAAGGAACTTGGGTACGGAAAGGAATATCAGTACCCGCATTCGTACGAGAATGCCGTTGAGGAACAAAACTACCGTCCTCAAACAATAGAAAAACACACATATTACGATCCGTCGGAAAGGGGATTCGAGGCAAAACTGAAGGAAAGACTCAAAACACTCAGGGAACAAAAAAAAGCAATTAGGGAAGCAAAAAAGAAAAAGAATTGAATCAAAAGATCATCTAGTTCAATCTCAATACCCTTGACATAAACTTAAATTAGCTTATTCTATCTTAAGTAAATCCAAGAGGAGGATTTCATGGAAGAAGTGAGTGTAAGAAAAGCCCTAGGAGGGTCCGCAATCCTGATCGGGGTTGCATGTGTAATCCCCGCTTTTGCGTGGGTACAAGCGCCATCCGAGGAAACAGGCTACTACTACATGTACGATGACAAGTCTGATCCACCGTTTATATCGCCAGAGCTTCCGCCTATGCCTGAACCACCTTATTCGGACTATTCAATATGGGAAAAACCTGGATCGGTTAGATGTCCACCGTATAACGACCGACCATATAGATATGTAATTCCAGACTCTTTCTGGTTGTATGGGATATGGTATGGACCAGGAGAAATAATGTACATTTCACCTGATGGCTGGCTCAGCTTTGATCCATTTTCCTATCCAGATGGATTCTACGCGCCGCCGAATACAATTCCCCCTATCCCCAATGAGAATGCCCCTAATGTATTGCTTTCAGTTTTATGGAACGATTATTATCCTGGTGGTCCTGAGCCTAGCTGGCGCTATGTATATTTCTATTACGATACTGTTGCGAATTCTCTTTTCGTCGAATGGCATAATATGGCTTCTGGTGAGACTCCTGCGTTCAGATATGAATTCATGGCTATTATGCAATTTGGAGGCAAGGAATTGCTTGAAGAAATAGCAGGTGGTGAGATGTTAAGTACTCACTTCATACATTTCATTTACCACAATACGACTGCCGAATCATGGGAAACGGAGAATCCTGCAACCGGCATCGAGGATGTATCCGGTACAAAGGGTATATACTACCAGGGTACTATCGAAACAGAAACAGATAGCTTCCACGTGATAAGAATAGGCTATAAAGGACCCAAAACCTACATTGAAGAACCAGTACCGCTTCCCTCAACCGAAATGGAAGTTTCATACATAGCGAACCGAGATGTTGGAATCAGCTTCACCTTATCAAACCCTTCAAGAGTAATGCTTAAAGTCTTCGATGCATCAGGCAGGCTCATAAATACTCTTATTAATGATAATCTTGAAGCAGGCAATCATACTGTGAATTGGAATATAATAGATGTACCTAAAGGTGTCTACTTCGTCACCCTTCTGGAGAAAAGAGGAAATCACGTTCAGAAGGTTGTAATAAACTGAGACTAAAAAGTTATAATTCTCTTCAACTCTGAAGAAAGAATCTCTAGAGCTTTTTGGAATTTTTTCTTGTTAGCAGGCATTTGCGGCCAGCGGTTGAGACCGGACGGATGAGGCAGGACTATTATTGAAACCTTGCGATTAAAGATGCGGCTTTCAACCCTTTCTCCGACCAGATTCATGCCGGCTTCCTTACCAAGGATGGTCTTTGAGGAAAGTGACCCAATCAGGATGAGGAGTTTAGGCCTTGCGTGAGAAAACTCTTGTTCCAACCAAGGCAGACAATTCCCTCTTTGTTGGGAGGAGGGGGACGCGTCGTCTTTGCCATTCGGTCCGACACCGGGCCAGCACTTGGCGACTGCAGTTATGTAGGAATTGGAGCGAATATGGTCTTCTGAGCAGCCGAGGGTATTAAACCAAGACCAAAGTTTTTTTCCGGCAGGACCCGAGAACGGAATGCCTTTTTCTATCTCCCGCTTTCCAGGAGCCTGTCCGATGATCATGAGCGGGCGGCTCGCCCCGCCTTGGAATATTGCCCTTGGAGAAAGAAAATCCTTACAACGCATGCATCCTTGAAGTTGCCTGGCAAAAATCCGGTATGATTCTTCCTGTTCTGCAACAACTCTTTTGCGATTTTTCAGGGAGTACAAACAACCGCAATAATCCTGACGATAAAGCTCAAGCTTCGCCGACCACTCAAGGCTTTTTTTGAAACCTTCCGACTTTTTGAAATCCTCGGACAAAAATCTGATGCCGTACTTGTCGGCAAGTTCTTCACCTATATTTTTAAGCCAATCGAAGGATTTGTGCGGGCTAATTGAAAGAGTAGACGTGAAATACTCGAATTTCATATCTCTGGCAAGTTTAGCTGTTTCCTCGAGTCGCAAGCGATAACAAACCTCGCATCTCTTCCCCCTTTCAGGCTCCCTTTCAAGACCCTTTACTGCATGCTTCCATTTCTCGATATCGTATTCTCCCTGGATAAGTGGAAAACCAAAGTAATGTGAAACTTCACGCGCATCAACAAGACGCCTCTCATATTCATTATAAGGCTCTATTTGAGGATTATAGAAAAATCCTGCAGTCTCGAAGTCGTCCTTGAGACGTTCATAAACAACTGTTGAGTCTGGGGCGCAGCAGATATGAAATAAAAGTTTAGGTTTGCTAATCACGCTTTACGGCGAGAATAGTTTTAGAGCCATTCTCTAGAAAGGAAATCCTGGAAGCTCAATGGTCGCTTCGCGCTCCTCGCCTACCGAGACAAACCAAATCGGGAGATCAAGTTCTTTTGAGATAGTATTTATGTAACTCTGAGCAGCCTTAGGCAGATCTGTAAAATTGCGAACATCTGCGGTTGATCTTTTCCAGCCCTTCGCTTCCTTATATATAGGCTCGCCCGGATTATCATCCCAAGGTGAAACGGTCAATGCTGTCTCACCGTTTGGTTTTCTGTAGCCAGTACAATATTTAATAGCATCAAAGTAATCAAGAACGTCAAGCTTCGTAATTGCAAGCGCATCAACTCCATTAAGCCTAATCGCGTACCGAAGCATCGGTAAATCAAGCCATCCACAGCGCCTGCGTCTGCCTGTAGCCGCTCCGAACTCGTTGCCAAGTTTCTGAAGCTGGGCTTCAACTTCTCCTGTAGCTTCCGTCGGAAAGGGACCAGCGCCAACACGCGTCGCATAGGCCTTAGTGAGTCCAAGAACTTTATCTATGATTTTAGGCGAAACACCAACACCAGTGGGTATAGACGTAGTTCCGGTATTCGATGATGTAACATAAGGATAGGAACCGTGATCTACATCCAGAAGAACGCCTTGAGCTCCCTCAAAAAGAACTTTTTTTCCGTTCCGCAAATATTCATACACTTCATCCGATACATTGCCGACGAGACCTGTAAGTTCTTCACGAACAAACTTTAGATTATCAAGAATCTGGTTTTTATCGAATGTTTTTTCTTTGTAAACCTCTTGAAGTATGGAATTCGCATGATTTAATTGAAGACCTAAACGTTCTGCAAGAGATGGAAGGAAAAGATCACCGACCCTTAAACCGTAGCGAGAGCTTTTCTCTTCGTAGCAAGGGCCTATTCCCTTGGCGGTTGTTCCTATCTTTTTTTCACCTCTTGCCTCATCCCTGAGCCTGTCAATAAGAATATGGTGAGGAAGAATAAGATGCACACGGGGATCGATCATGGTTCGAGCACGGTATTCAATACCGTGCTCTTCAAGCTTCTTCCATTCATCGAAAAGAGTCTCGGGATGCAACACACATCCTGAGGCTAATGCAACCTTGACATTGGAATTAAGTATCCCTGCAGGCATCTGTTGAAAAACCCATTTCTTCCCTCCAACTACAACGGTATGACCTGCATTCGGCCCGCCTTGATATCTTACGTCTAAATCAAAACGGGCCGAGAGCTTATCAACAAGCTTGCCTTTGCCCTCGTCGCCCCACTGCAATCCTATTAGCGCAAGGTTTTTCAAATCTTCAGAAAGTGTAGCTTAACGAGAACTTTCGGTTAGTCGTTTTAAAGTCATATATGTTTTCATCTATTCCGATATCGAGCTGGAACCCTGCGTACTTTATGCCTGCCCCAAAAGTTACCCCTACTTTTTTTAATTTGCCGTGTTCCTCAAAAAGAAACGGGATAAGCCCGATATGCTCATTGAAGCCGTTTTCATCCTCCACAAAGAAACCGCCCCGGGCGCCTGTCTTATCAAAAAAGTAACCTCCTCTAATCGTAAGTATTTCCCTGAAGATAGATAGCTCCATACCTATACTGCGCCAGCTTTCAGAGATTTCGTAACCAAGCTCCTCACCGAATGTCATTGAATCGACGTCAGGGGGATCGATTGCAAACATTCCGACAAGGATCTTTGATATGTCTGATGTCAGACGCAACCCGACTATTTCGTATTGCGCCTGACCAGTATCCTTGGACATTATACTCAAAGGTTTATAACTTGCGCCCAGTCTCAAGGAAAGCGGCAATGGGTCAGGTTCTGAAGTAGCTGAAAAAGATATAGGCGGACCAAGGTTTTGCAGATCCACACCTAGATTTAAATTACTTAAGGGCTTATAAAGAACCCCTGCGTCAACAGCCCACGAAACGGCTTGACCTCTTGTATTTTGCAGCTCAGGGTATAGATCAATAACCCATTGCGGAGCAAGAAACGAATATATGAATTTTGCGCCGCCGCCGACTCCGACCTTGGGAGCTATCTGCCTTCCATAAGCCAAACCAAGAGAAAAATCAAATGTAGTATAGCTACCAAGGTTTGAGCCATTTACAACAACGGGGGTTTCACCTGTTGTTAAATATATACCGTTAAATGAAAAAGTCCCGATTTTCGTAAAAGGTGAAGATACCGAAAGATATTCATAATACATATCCGGTGCTAGCGCAGGAAGCCAGTTAACATGCATAATAGAGAGGTTAATCTTATCCTGAAAACCTAAACCTCCCGGGTTATAGAATGTGGCAGAAGCATCATCAGCAATTGCCGTAAACGAACCCCCAAGGGCTGTAGGACGCGATCCGGGCCATATGGTGAGAAACACAGCACCAGGTCTGTGTTTAGCTGCGCCTAGCAATAAGCCGGATAGTCCCAACATCAGTAATGCTGTTCTTTTAAGCATCAATTATCGACCTCCTTAATGGTCATTATAGTGTAAGTATAGAATAATTATGCTGTCATGTCAAGTAGCAATTTCTGTGCCAACCTGCTTCTATCTAAGTCAATGTTCTTAATAGGTTATACTAGTCAATCAGAATAAAGAAGCATCCCCCTAAACCTTTTGTATAATTCTTATATTACTATTGTTTAAAGTATTACACTTGACAGTTGGCGGACACAGAATAAACTAAAGGCTATGGGCAATAAAACTGGCTCCGTGATCTTACTGATCTTATTTCTTTGTGTTTCATGCGCTAGACAGGGAGCTATACCTAATCCTGACAAGTTCCCTCCCCATCTCTTATCTGTCTCTTCGCCTAATCGTAATGAGCTTCATCTTAGATTCGATGAAGTTATCGATCCTGTAAAAGTATTGAAAGAAACCTATCAGATTCTATCTCCCAAAGATACCGCAGAAATCCGTTTCATCACGGCCAGCACTGACAATTCGAAAATACTTGTTTTTTATACATCCCCTTTGCTGCCTTCAGAATACAGGCTAATAGGTCTTGCGACTGATAACAGCAACAACGCTTCTTCGATTAATTCCAGATTCACGGCTTCTGAGCGAAAGGATTCCATTCCACCAAGCATCAATGCTTTTCCTAAAGATACCTTAACTGTATTCCCGTATAGAGTCACTTTAGAGGCAAATGAACCTTTGGACACAAGCGACGGTTTCAAAGTAATTCATCTGCCTACAGTTTCAAACATTTCGTATTATTGGAGACAGAACCTGAAAAAACTCGACATCAATTTTAAGGACAGCTCATTGATTAAACACCCTTTATATATATTAATTCCGCAAGGGATTGCTGACTTTGCGGGAAATAAGACAAGAAATGGTTTGGCCTTTTTTGAATATGCAGATTCAGCCCTCGAATTAAATAGAGTTTTTGGAAGGGTTGAATCATCATCTCCCTCTAAAGGACCCATACTATTGCTTTTTAAAGATCATGATTCCTTATTCGCCGCTACACTAACTGACAGTTCGGGGCGCTTCAGTACCGCAATTGAGAAAAAAACTTCAGTTACAATTGAGGCATGGGCAGATATAGACGGGGACGGTTTTTTTGAAGAAAACGGGCAGTTAATCTATGCAGGAGAAACCGATGCTTTAAATATTATCACTAATATACCAGTTCCCCCGCGTTCCCTAGAGCAACTTATCCAAGAAAAACCGTGAAATTTTTAAACTGGCTTCTTCGCGCCTTTCTGATGATTCTGACTTTGTTGTTATTTATTCCTGAGATAAAACTACCGATGTTTTTTTCAAAACCTCGAGTTGTTATACTGATAGACGATTCTAAAAGTATGAATGAAGAAGGAAAAATGAATCAACTAGGTACGTTACAATCAAAATTGCGAAGATTGCAGACTGTATCAAATCTGAAGTATTATTATTTTTCTGATTCGTTGCGGCCCGGAAAAAGTTTATCATCTGTAACCTTTGGGGGAAAAAATACGGATATATTCGGAGCGCTATCAAAATTAGATAACTCCAATTCTGATGCAATCTTAATGATATCAGACGGCAGAAACAATAGTCACAATAATCCAAATCTGAAAATGAGCGATATCCCATTATGGGCACAACCCATCGGTTCAGGTAACGTTGCAGACTTATCAATAGAAGAAGCTTTTCTAGTATCAGATTCCATTAACTCTATTTCAAATCAACTCTTAAAGATAAGGTTGAGATCTACTTTTAAACAGGAAGTAAAAGACGAACTACAAGTTTTCGAAGGATCAAAACTTCTTGAAACAATCGATCTTCTTATACTGCCATCAAAACTTACGGAAATCACAGTTCCTGTCACGGATTTGAAGCCTCAATCCGAACTGCTTATCGTTTTAGATTCTATTGAGGAAGAAGACCGTCTTGACAATAATAGTATTAGCGTAACTAATCCTTTCAATCCGTCGAGTATTAACGTCTTGTTTATTGCTGGGGTTATTTCAAGAGAAACAGAGGTAATAAGAAACGAACTGAATAAGATCAATGATTTCAATGTTGAATCAGCGATTGAACTAGCTTCCGGGAAACCACTTTCTGCCGCAAAGCAAACATATGATGTTGTAATCATAGGACCATTACAACATAATATATCGAAATCAACAGTCAATTTGATTAAGGGTTATTCAAACAGGAAAGTACCTATTTTATTCATCCAATCCGCCTCCGGTATTCCTGCCGACTTAGCAGATTTGTTTCCTTTACAGGCAGTAAAATCAAGAAATAATACCAAGGATATATCCACTCCTATCTCAGATATTTTTTTCTCGACGTGGGAACCCGAAAACCTGCACAGTGAAGAGACATCCTATTCGAACAAACCTGGAACACAAGCCCTCTACGGAAAAAAGGGAAACATCTTTCTCGCTTCAATGATGCCTGCTAAAAGAATTCTTGCCCTAGAAATGCCTGATTTGCCTGCACAAACAGAGTGGAATCAAGAAGGTTTCAAATTCTTCTTGAGAGCATCGGTTCGTTACCTTCTAGATCCAGAAGGGTTTCCTTTCAGGATAGTTACCAACAATTCTTCTGCGAACTACATTTCTATGATACTTGAATCTGAAATACCAGTTAGCGCCGGTTCTCTTGAAGCATGGCTCAACCCGGATTCAATTAAGCTTGTTCCCGCTTTCATTTCATCCAATAAGATTAAACTCACAGCTTCTGTCAATGCCCCGAAAAAGGAATACTTTCTTGAAGTACGATGGGGAAAGAAAACTTACAGCCCAGGAAAAGGCTTTAAAATAATGCCGCAAGAACCCGAATCACCTTCCCGTGGAGCAAATATCGATTTTCTCAGATCACTCGCGGAAAACAATCGAGGCCAGTTAATAACTTCACCCGAGGGATTCGAACTTTTCATGAATTCACTTCCAAAAAGAAAAACACTTATTTTGAAACCTTTACAAACACCTATAATTGTGATTCTTATAGGATCACTTTTAATGTTGGAGATATGGCAAAGACGAAAAAAAGGCTTACCTTAACAATACTGTCTATTCTTTTGTTGTTGCATGGCAACGCAAGTGCTCAGCCGTCATCGCGCGAAAAAGTATTACATGGTGAAACTGTCATTGCACAAACAAATCAACTCGAAGAATCAAACAACAGCAATTCACAAGAGAAAGACTTAAGCCAAAGATTCGCGGATTGGATGGAAGGCGGAGGCCTAGGAAACCGTCTCGTTGTGTTTTTCTTATCCATGTTACCTATTTCGGAATTGAGAGGCGCTGTTCCACTGGGAATACTCGCATTCAAAATCCCATGGCTTGAAGCATCATTGATTGCATTGCTAGGAAATATCCTGCCTGTAATTCCTATTCTTCTCTTTCTTGATGCAATAATGAAGCTTCTTGGAAAAATGCCTATCTTCAAACGTTTTTTTGAATGGCTCAGGAAAAGAGCTCAACGAAAAGGGGGATTAATAGAGCGCTATGAATACTTAGGACTGTTCATATTTGTCGCTATCCCCCTCCCTATGACAGGCGCCTGGACAGGAGCCTTAATCTCTTCTGTATTGAGATTGCAGTTTCTACCTTCTATTGTAACGATATTCCTTGGGGTCATCACGGCTGACGTAGTAGTAACATCTTTTACTCTTCTTGGATGGTGGGGTCTACTTACGGCTTTGATTGTGTTGCCTGTATTATGGCTTTTCTCATATTGGCTGGAAAGACGAAAAAAGAAGGGGTTAACGAATTCCCAGGATGAGTAAAATATGATTAAAAAAACGGAGCCGACGAGACTTGAACTCGCGACCTCTAGCGTGACAGGCTAGCGTTCTAACCAAACTGAACTACGGCTCCTCATTCATTCTCAAACCTTCAGAGGATGACAATTATATTAATAAGAAAGCTCGTGTCAAGCAACACGAGCTTTCTTCATTTCTAGAATTCGCCAAAAAGAGGTGCCTACTGAAACACAAACTCGACCCTGGCGTATTCAGGGACTTCTTGAACGTTTATTTTTGTGTGATAAAGCCTTTCATCCAGATATTGTTTTGCTGTTTCTGCAATATAAGTATCGGAGGCTTTAATAAGAATACTCGTAAATCCCTTTTCTTTTAGACGATTAAGGACATATTGGTAATAGTTGGCGATTTTCTGAGAAACTGCTCCCACATCGTAGGACGCAATTTCCGCTTCCTTCACTGCAACAACATTTTCATAAGCTATTCCGTTTAAGTCTATCGGACGGCCTATCTTTCTCATCTGAGAACCGTCTTTAGTATTCAGAATGATGATGAAGGAATACACGTCTCCAACGGCCATTACCTGACTGGGGTCGTCTCCCCTGCCGTCCCAGCTTATTGTCGCCGGGAGGGCTCCGTTCTGCTGGATTGTCCTGAAAGTGTTCCCGCGAGCGTCGAGTATGTTAACGGTCCAGCTGGCAATGTTTCTTTCCTGGTAAGATGAAACGTCGATTGCCAAGGTTTGACGATCGAGGTCGTAGAAGGATGTAACATTAACAGGTACGCGCAACAGGAAAGGGTCGGCCATGAATGTGCTTCGTCCGACCGATTTTTCGACCTGAGTGATGAGATTGTCGTCAAGGATGAAACGCGTGCTGCCGAGCATTATTCCTATGGGCTGGTAGGGATCTATCTCGTAGTAAAAAGCCTTAGGTTTGTATTCAATTAGACCAGTCTCAGTTACTTCGTATATTTTTTCTTGAGCCCGCATGAATACGGGCATAAGAAACAGTATTCCTAAAGAGATACCGAGTATCCTTGTCACTTGCTGCCTCCTAGGTCAAGATAAATCTGAAAGTGACCACCGCTGAACGTTTTGCAATTCCGCTTTCAGAAGGTTTAAACTTCCAACGCGCAAGAGAAGATTTTACCTGTGCATCCCAATCAGGATAGCCGGTGCTCTTTATTACAATCATCGTTGGCGAAACATTGCCTGCCGCATCCGCTGAAAACTGGATGCTTACGTTAACGTTGCTTAAACCCTTCTGGCGCGCCCACGGTGGATATGCCGGCATGGCACTGCTTACAATATCCGCAAATGATAAATCTCCGGATAGCGAGAATCCGGATTTCTGGCTGCCTGCAGCCTGAGCTGCATCGCCGCCGTTTGTCTCCTGAGCGACCAGCGTGGGCTTCTTAATCGCTTCTGAACCAAGCTGAGTTGCGCCTTCGTTCAGTTCAATGCTTCCTCCGGTAGCGGCTATTTTTTCAAAGGGACTGACGTTGCCTACGCCGCCCGTACCTCTGGCAAGGTTAATGGGCGCTTGCGAAAGAATCTCTTCAGTGGATACTTTGGCGTTGGGGTTAATTCTGATTACGTCACCGGAAAAACTAGCCTGGCTCTTATCCAGTGAAAAGTTATCCACCGACATTTTCGCCTGCGACGTAAACTTCCCGGCGCTGAGATCGATTGGTGCAGCTTCTTCCAGCCCGGTCGGGCTTGTAAGAAATTGCTGTTCTCTCTGAACAATTTGCTGAGCCTTGGGTGGAAGCGACTCGTCGTAGGAAGTCACCTCAGTCAGTGTTGCGTCACTCTCCTCAATTTTAGTTCCTGTAAAAAGTCCAAGGGCGAACATTATTATTAGAGCATGAAGCAACGCCGAAACTGCCATTCCTATCCATAGCCGCTTGTTTGAGAACATCTCGGCAAGACCTCTTCCTGTATTCACGAGAGCCAGTCTCCAAGCGTGTCCCCAATCCCTGGGCCTCAGATTAGGCTCGAAACCCAGAATTTTAACCATTTCAATACTCCTTTATCCTTCGGCGGGCTTTTTCCTTGCCTTTGTCGACAAGGCAATTCGTTGCGCTCCCGATTCTCTTACCAGTGCGAGAAGATCCATTACCCACTGCGAGGGAACGGATCTATCCGCGCGAATAACTATAAGATAATATGAATCGGCGCTCATCTTATTGCTTATAGCGCGTTCAATTGCAGGCTGAGGCATGAGGGAATCGTTTAGATAGAGATTTCTGGTTCCGTTCGGATCAACTTGAAGCGTAAGCGTGAGATTCTCCTCAGTCTTGCGTTCCATCGTGTTCGCATAAGGCACTTCGACAGGCGTATTCTCATGAGTTAAAAGCTGATTAGCCGTCATCATCATCATCAGAACTACGAGCAAGGCTACTCCTGCCATAGGAATGATGTTAGGCATAAGCGAACGCGATTCTTTCTTTGCAGGCATCAGCCCCCTCCTTCTTCAAGAGGAACGCCTCTAAGAAGAGCCAGCTTACCGGCTTTCTTATCCTTAGCCATATCAAGAATCTCTACAACCGCTCCATGGCTGACTGCTCCATCAGCGCGAACAACAACTAGCTTATCTACGCTGCGCTGCAGCAGAAGTTCAACTAGAGCCGGAATCTTGTCTTTCTCTACAGGTTCATCATTCAGGAAATAAGTTCCGTCTGCCCTGATGTAAATGGCTACCTTAAACTCGCTGCCTTGATCGGCTCCGCCAACGGTTTGCACGCCGGGCGCCTTTACGAAAATGCCGCTCTCAAGCAGAGCGGGCAGAGTTACTATAAAGAAGATGACAAGACTGAGAGCGACATCCACAAGCGATGTAATATTAGCCTGTCCCGCGACGTGGCTTCTCTTGTCAGGCTTTCGGATTCTCATAAGATCCACCCTTGGAAAGCGAGATGAGCTTCATCAGCTTGCGCAAAAATGTCTCAAGCTCATCCACTATGTCAGTGGATTTCTTTGCAAAATAGTTGTAGAAGAAGATGGTCGGAATAGCGATAACGAGACCAAACTCTGTAGTGTACAATGCTACACCCACTCCAGCTGCTACTACAGCCGGACCGCCTGATCCGCTTACAGCTATGTTCAAGAAAGCCTGTATGAGTCCTACAACGGTTCCCAAAAGACCCATTAGAGGTCCTACGTTGCCAATGGTGTTGATCCCAGCCAAGAAACGTTCCATCTGAACTCGCTGCTTGAGGATTTCGCTTTCCATCATCTCGGCTATCATATCGTCAGGAAGCGTATAGTTCTCGAATGCGACGCGAACCACGTGAGCAAAGGGAACGTCATGATTCTTTACAAGAGCTAGTACTTCAGGGATGCCACCGGTAGTAAAAGTTTCTTTAACCTTTTCAAAGTATTTGTCTGCGTTAACACGCCGCTTGCCGAAGTATATAAATCTCTCTACAACCAGCGTTATCGCTGCAAGAGAGATCAGGGCGAGAAGTCCCATTGTTGCGTCGAACGATGGATCCCATGGAAGTATCATCCTTACGAATGATTCCGTAGTTGACATGCCCGTAGTTGGCGCGGCACGGGTGAAGAGAAGCGTAACTATATCAATCAGTTGCTTCATTCAATTCCTCCTTATGGCGAAGCTTAGGCAAAAGTATAATCCTCTTTTGCTAGTTTGTCAAGACCATATCCCCTGATGGGATATGCACTAGAGCCTGCAACTAAATGATTGTTTTTACTATGACTAAGACGTCTAAAGCGCCTCGAATGTTTACGGAACGAACCGCCTATGCGGGGTTCTTTTTTAACAATAAACATGCTGGTGCCAATCTCAATCATACTATCTGCATTTTGAGCAGAAATCATCTCGTGTCAATAGGATAGATGCTTTACGTGAAAACCTAAGTCAAAAACCTGAACTGATAGCTAAAAAATAGTCCCCATGATTTAGGATAATTCAAATTTCATTTAATCAGGAGTTCTGCAGACTTTTTCAAATCGTCGATGTCAGCGCGTGAGTTTTTAACAAATTCACTATCCTTGTGTAAACGCTCAAGCTTCTCAAGAACTTCAAGTGCCTTTTTACCGTCATCTTTACGAGCGAGGGGGTCATTATTGCCGGCTCTTTTGACGAGCGAAAAAGCAAGGAAGTAAAGTACCCTTGAAGAGTATTCATCCGAATCGGAATATGATGAAAGATAAATCTCGGCCTGACGTATGGTTTTTTCCCAGTCTTTTGCTAGCACAAGAGTCCTTACAAGCTCGAACGAAGCCTCGGACAGAATATCATTTACTTCTGGAAGTCTGCGCCATTGAATAATGCTCTCTAATTTTGCAACCGCTTCCGGGTAGTCGCCTAACTCTATCTCCATTCTTGCAGCTTGCAGAAACAGAGTCGGCAGATAAGGACTTTCAGGATTGATATTCTTCATCCTGGCAATAATCCCGATCAAGTGATCGATTTGCCAGAGCGCTGTGTCTTTTTGAGCGGTTCTATAATAAAAAGTTTCCAGCGCCAGGGTAGAGTTCTGAGTTCTGCTTAACCTTTCCGCAAATTCCTTGGCTTGTTCTTCGTCGCCCTTAGCCATTGCATTATCAAAAATTACAAGGAGTATCTCTTTATAAATATCGGAAAATTGAAAGTGGTACAATTTAGCTTGTTCAATCAATTTCTCTAGTGTTTTTTCGGCTCTATCCGGGTGCCCCATCTGTATCTGGGCGCGTGCAAGCCTTGACCACGCATCGCGAATCTCTTCTGAAGCCGGAAATGCCGCAAGAAGGTCTTCATATGCTGAAGCTGCCAAGTCGAAACGGCCGCTTTGCTCATATGAACGTCCCTCAAAGTATAGCCCCTGCATTCGCATCTCTGGAACCGAAGAAAAGTTTAAACGCGAGAAAACTTCCGCAGCCACGCGGAAGTCTCTGGCTGCGTAATAATTTAATCCTTCGAGAAAAATAATAGTTTGAGACTCCATTTCGGTCGGCTGATCGGCGGATAATGCCGTTACTATTTTTTTTACTTCTCCCGTATTTCTGTCTGTTAAAAAACCCCAAGCCAGCCCGAAATAGCCTTGATGACGCAGTTCTTTATAAGAGCTCTGAATAGCGTATTCGTAATATGGTCTTGCCATTTTCTCATAGCGCCCGCCAGAGTAGTAGTATGCGTCTCCAACAGCCACATGAGCTGCCGTAGCGAAATAATCCTCTTCTCTTTTTCCAAGATTTGAAGCAAGGACCTGACCACGATTCTTGACTGCATCGGCAAGGGAAAGTGTCAGCTGATATTCTTTTTTTTCATTCTCACATGCTGCATAAACGGCAAGAATAATGTTCGACATGCTTGAAATACTAGACATATCCATACTCTGTATCATGTTGCCTAGGATTAACAGTGCACTAGTATAGTCCGCCTTGCGTATATACCCAGAAACTCTAAGCAAGTTGTACAAGTCGGATGCCTTTCGCTTTTCGAAATACGCCTGTGTAGTCGGGTCGCCGGCACCGCCTCCTATAATCCATTGAGAATAAGCGGCATACGACGGGTTTTCAGAAGCTTTTTTAAACCATGTCCTGGCGGCATCCGGTCTGTTCTCCATCCATTCAACCCTGCCGCGAATCATGGCAAGCGCACGTTCAGGAAGAAGCCACTGGTAAAGGAATGTGTCCGGGACCGCAAGATGCGCCTCTCTGGACTTTTTTAGACACAGGAGAGCCTCAGCCATGTCATATTTAACAAGCGAGCTATAAGGCGTGCGAATCTCGGAAAGAACCTGCAGAGAATCATGAGCTTGGCTATAAAGACCTGCCTTTACCAGACGGTGCACCCTGAGATATCTGCCAACATTTCCGGAAGGTAATGTGGAGACTGAATCCTCCAGATGGTATCTTAAAGCTTGAGCCGTAACCTCTCTTGACGGTAAAAATCTTTGCGCCTTCCTTGCGTCTCTTTTGACAAAAAGAAAGTAAAGAAGAGAATCCTTTGATGGAATCTCGCCCTTCTCAAGATATGAAACAAGCGAGCGGATGTATTCCATAGGGGCGCCTGAAGAAGCTTCCTTATCCGCCTCAAGGGTTTTAAGGCTTGCCTTTACGCCAGAAAGGTCACCTCTTAGCCAGTCTGCCGTGATTCGATATAAAAGTATCTGACGGCGTGCATCGGGAGGAGGGTTAAACGTAAGCTGCATTTCGAGCGATTTAAGCGCGCTGTCAGGTCTGAGTCTTGCAAGCTGCTCATAGGATTCTGACAGGGCAGGCATCAAGGGATTACCCCCAAGTTCTGATAAGAGTATGGTGGCATCAATGCACTTTTCAATCTCATCGTCAAGGGAAAACCCCGTTTGCGCGAATAGATATTCATCCGTGACCCATTCAGGCAACTTATACGCAAACTTCGGCTTGCGCTGAAGCACTTCTGATGCCTCGACCTGCTGAACCCCCAGATTCCCCTGACCGATTAAAAGTATTGTAAATATAAAACTCATCCAGACGCTCCTTGAAGATTTAAGATATGATACTCACTTAACGTTGCCGTTGCAAGCCTTTTCACTTTCTGCTATCTTTTGCTCTATATCGGCTGATATACCCCCTGATTTATAGAATTCTGTATCCTGATAGTTGCTTTTAATGATTCTAAAATTGTCTAGCGCCTTGCAGGAACCCTCCGGTATATTAGAATAGGATAATGCCAGATAGTAGTAGATTTCTGGTAATAGAGGAATATGCTCTTGTTTTACATCTTCACCGTACTCGAGCCATTCTTCAAGTTCATTTATCGCCTGGTTGTAATTGACAAGGTTGTAGTAGCTTTTGGCTAAAATGACGAGGGCTTCCGGCATTATTGACCTCGCCTCTTCACATTCCTTCAGGAGCTTTATTTTTGAAAGGATATCCCGTGCATCTTCATAATCACCTTTTTCAAAATCAGACTTCCCTATATTGTAAAAATTCTCGATGCTAAGGGATTTAAAGAATTGTTCGCAAGAGGAGTCTTTTTCTGGTCAAGCGAAGTATAATACTCGAAAAGCGACAAGACGCCATAGGCGTATGCATTCTTGTAAACTTCGCTACTTTTATAAAGTCTTTTTTTGACTTCTTCCGTAACCTCTACTGCCTTGTCTACCTGTTTGGCAAGGATGCGAAATACAATTATCTTCTTTGCCGCCTTTCCTGCCCATTCCGAATTAGGGTAATTTTCAAAGACTTCTGAGTATTTATCGAACGCTTCGGAGTACGATTTGTAGTGCTTTTCGAGAATTATCCCAAGGAGGTACAAGACCTCCGGCTTGAGGTCGTTTCTCGTGATCTCCACCGAGTTATATTTTGAGATCCAGCTTTCTAGTTCAGCTCTAGCCTTCTCATAGCGATTCTGGCCTATGTAGACTTTGGCTCTAATTAAGCTTATATCTGAAAAATATGAGGAATCGAATTGATATTGGGATGATTGAAGCTGTCGCTCAAGGATATCATACTGACCTGCTTTGAGATAAAACTCCATTATCTTTATTATTGCTTTTTGAGACTCCGGTAACTTAGGAAAACTGTCGATGATACATTGATATATCAATAGAGCATCCCCGTAGTATTGTATCTTTTCATAGGTTTTTGCAAGTAAGTATCTAGTTTTAGGCTTCAACTGGACTACCTCTGGTTCATCGAGCGTATCGTACTTCCCTAACCATGTTTTAAGCTCATCGATTGCATAGTAGTATTTTTCGGACTGGTAGTATACGTTTGCCAGTTGATAAGATACATCAGGCATCATCCCTTTTACGGCTTGGCTATCGGGCCAGCTCTTTAGTTCCAACAAAATGTATTCCGTTTTTGTATAGCTCGAATCGAGCGCCAAAAGAAAACTCATCAAGAACAACGGTTGCGGCGTCAGATGTTTCATTTTTTCCTCATCAATCAATTCTTTTATTTTTTCAACACTTATTTCTTCTGGACGATAAACTTGGGTACTTCTGTAATTGCTGACCCCACAATAATCCCTGGCTAGCTTCCTTATGAATTCACCCGCCTTATCTCTCTGACCCATGTCTTGGTAATAATTGTATAGTACAGACAATCCGTGCCGGTAGGCTTCTCTATAAATGCCCTTATCCTTTTTTTTAATACGATCAGTTATAATCTCCACCGAATCTATATCTCCTGCTGCCGTATAGATATCAATCATTTTCAAGTATGCTTCGGCTGCAATTGTTGAATCGGGGTAGTTTTGAATTATTTCAAGGTAAGTGGAAATGCTATCTTGCCAGTTCTCGACCTCTTTGATTTGAAGGAATAGACCTAAAAGAATAAACACTTTTCCCTCCTTGAATTAGATTTGAAACGTTCTACTGCGTCTGCAGGCGGCAGTCGTCACGAAGTTTCGTAGCCCATTCCCGATTCGATTCCGCCGCAGGCGCTCTTGCAAGATAGTCTTCAAGCATGGTGATTGCCTTGCGGAACATGTCTTTTGACTCCGTCGGACTAGCGCTCTTGATGGATTGCGCTTTAGAAGCATAGGCAACACCAAGCATTAATGCCATATCCCAGGTGAAATCGGACACGTACTGGCTTTTGAATCTTTCTCCCTCTGTTATTAGTTTATCCCAGTCCTTGAGAGGGTAAAAGCAATATAGCCGCAATGACCTTGAGCTCTTAATTACATCCTCGCTTGCTTGCGAAGCCGTAGCCAGAGCGGTCCAGGCAAGACATTTTTCATACTTTGCTTCATCGTAAAAGCGGGTCGCCAGCTGCATTTGATAAATGGGCAGGTCTTTTGAGTTAGGTACATCTTGAGCGAAATTCTTCAAAAGATTCTCAAGACTATCAGTTGGAAGTATTCCGTAATTCCCTGCCAGAGCTTCGGCTGCAAGCCTTGAATAACACATGTCAAGACCCGTATTGGCAGAAGCTGCACCCCAACCTTTGCGGATTAATTTCCAGTTATCTATAGCATCGTTTAATCTTCCGGAATTGTAATATGCCTGAGAAAGATTAATGCGTATATCCCTGATAGCCGAACTGTCCTTGACAAGGCTAAGGGCTTTATTGAAATACAATACTGCTAGATCATAGTTTTCAGTGGAAAAGCTAAGCCATCCAACAAGATAGGTTGCAGACAGTGCTTTAGGGTGATTGGGATAATCGTCGGCTACACGGCGAAGATATTGTAAAGCTGTAGCCTGTTCACCCAGTCTGTCATAAGCTAGTCCCTTATAGTATAGATTTTTAGGAACCAGAGACTTGGCCAAAGGTCCCCATATGCCTTCGACTGGAATCTGTTGATATTCTTTGTCATCAAAGAAGTATCTGATCGCCTCGTCAAACCGTCCCGAGTTGAATTCATTAATCCCCTGACCGTAGAATGTTGATATGATCAGATCCGGCGACACAGGTCTAAATGTATCTTTGAATACAGTTCTTGCCTCATCGTACCGCCCGAGATGCATGAGGCACCACGCTAGACCGTGATGAGCGTATTCGTAAACCTCGGAAGCCGGGTAATCGTCCATGAGTTCGCGGTAACGCAGCATAGCATCCTGGTATTGTTCCTGATAGTAATAAGCTTCTGCCATGTTAAAAAGCATATGAGGTCTGAATGTCGGATCTCCCTGAGGGTAGCGAGCGATATAATCTTGAGCGTCATTCAGAAGCGCGGCATAATTCCCTTTTTCATAAAGGTCTAGTATTATTAAATTCTCAAGGCCGTCTCTGTAGGCAGCCAGTGACTCCATTTTTTTTACAAGATCCTTTAATGCAGTAACTTGTTCCGGCGAAAAACCCCCTTTTATCAATTCAATACTGGAATGAAACAATCCGTGCGGTTTCTGCTCCCTTATTACACCCTTGTACTCTTCAATAAGAGTCATCTGCATTTCCCCTTGAATCTGGAGGGGAAATGCAGATGAAATTACGAGAAAGGTTAAGACAAACCTTAACCAATCTTTCGTTTGCATTGTTCTATTAGCCTGTCAACATCAGCAGACACGCCAGTGCGTTTGTAAAAATCGCTATCCTTGTATCTATCTTTTATCGTCTGAAGATTGGAAATAGCTTTCCGATAGTTGCCTGCCCGAACCTGCGGCGACTGTTCAGATTCAGCAAGCCTCATGTAAGATAAACCAAGATAATAGTAAACGCTCGGAGCCAAATCGAGCCGTGCATTGTCTCCTTGTTCATAATAACGCGTCCAGGCTTCAAGCTGCGTAATGGCATCCTGATAGGATTCACTGGAGATATAAACTCTTGCTAGCTGAACAGTAATTTCAGGCATCCTGTCTTTCGTAGCGTTATCGTCAGGCCAGTTTTTGAGTTCTACAAGCACGTTTTTAGCTTCATCGTATGTTTTTTGCTCGAATAAAAGGACACTCAAAAGAAAGAGAGGATCAGGCAGATACGCGCTGCGGGGATTTCTTGCTCTGATTTTCTCTATCTTTTCCCTGAGATCCGCAATGTCCGCAACTGATGTGTCCCGCATGGCTTGACGATAATACAGCACTTCGATAGGCTCTGTGGTTCCAAGTTCGCTGGTAAGTCTCTTTGCGTAGACCTCTGCAGTGGCTTCATCGCCAATTCCCTGGTAGTAATCGAAAAGGGAAGCCAAACCGTATCCGTACGCATCCTTGTAAACAGGCCTGTTTCTGGTCATTTTCCCCTTGATTTCTTCGGTTTTTGCCACTGCTTTATCCACTTGCTTGGCGCGAATGAAGAACTCTATAATCTTTCGTGACGCCTCGCCGGCCGTATTACGCTGAGGGAATGAATCCGCAATGTGCTGGTAAACCTGAAGAGCATCTCCGTAAAAGTTCAACTGCTCAAAGCACCTGCCGCGCCAGAAGAGCGCGCGATCGATGAGACTATCGGCTATTTCATTATAGTGAATATCAGATGTAGCTTCCTCGCGTCTAACTGCGATGCGCATATCGTTCCTGTAAGCAGCCTCGTCAAAGAACCAGTTGGCAGCATTCTGGTAATCCCCTTTATAAAAATGAGCAAGACCCTGGCCATAGGCGGCAAGAACAAGCGCATCCGTTTTCAATGTGTTAGCAATAATATTATCGAAGCTGGCAATAGCGTCATCAAAACGTCTCGCTTCCATGTTGTACCAAGCAATCGAAACCTTTGCAAGAGTGCTCATGTAAGATTCGGGGTACTTTTCAAGAATCGCTTGATACAACACTCTGGCATCTTCGCGCCGCTTTATGTTGCGAATTTCTCCTCTAGTATATGATGAGTAATACGTTGCATCCGCTTGGTTGTAGAGAAGGTATGCACGCCAATCGCCGCCGTATTGAATCGCAACCGAGTCTTGCTTGAACAGCGAAAGGTACGTTTTCGGTCTCGACATTGCGTCGCTATAGCTCGCTTGTTGATCTTGCCGGTTGAGAGCTAAGAGAGCCATCGTCATGGTTCCTTCGTATATCAGAAGCTCTTCTGGTGGCGCATCCGCGTTAGGAATATTCGTAGTAACCGCATTATAATAGTTGAGCGCTTGAGTGTAATTTGCCTGATCAAATTCAATATTTCCGAGAACCATACTGGAGAGATTCTCCATCATACCCTGGCCGCGGTTCGTAAGAGCAATCCTTCCGAGCCTTTGGGCCTCTGCCTTGGCTATATCAAGATTCCCTTCTTTACGATTTATCTCGTAAAGCCGATACGTTGTGTAGAAATCAACCATCGAGTTTGGAGCTACAATTCTTGCCTGCTCAAAGGAAAACATCGCGCTATCCGCCAACTTGAGTTCTCTGTATGCCTCGCCTCTCATAAAGTAGGCATGGGCGGCAAGGACCTGACCATTCCTGTTAGGATCGGTAAGCTTGCTCAACAAATCGACAGAGTAGCGGTATTCCCTATCGTGGTAGTAAGTACAAGCAAGGTAATACTCAGCAAAAGGTCTCAGAGCGGTCTGCGGATACTTTGTCATGAAATCTCTAAAAACATTCTTTGCCGTTGCGTAATCCATATTGAAAAACGACATCTCTGCGCGGCTGAAATCGACAAGTTCTTCCAGGTTGGTGTCATCCGACAATTCAGTAAGTATTGAACGAATATCGCTGAAAAAGGCCGGATCGCGCGAATTTATCAGGCTTCGCGCAAGGAAAAGCTTGTCTACCGGGTATTCCTTATCTTTTAGATGATCGAATGCAGTTTTATAGTCTTTGCGAATGAGATAATCCGCGATACCCATTCCGCCCATGTCCTGCGCTTCATCAAGGAATCTCTGCGCCCTCTGCACCTCGCCTATCTGGAAGTAGCACAAGCCGAGAGAAAACTTGATTTGAGGAGCAAGGTAGGCGTAACGGGAGTCGGCGGGGATGTCTTCGTTCAGGGCTTTTTCCAGAAGCGAGATGGCGACCTCAAAGCGCCCTAGATTATAGGCGCATTGAGCGGTCCTGTACTTCATTTCCGCCGCAAAACCGCGAGAGCCGGCATCGCGTATGAGACCGTTGTAGGTCTCATACGCCTGCTGGTAATTTCTCTGGGAAAGAAGCTTCTCGGCCTTCTCGTAATCGGACATGAATTTGTCCGTTGCCTGACCGAAGAGAGCCCCGGCAACTATAAGTATTGCTACTAGGGCTGCTGCCTTCTTCATATCTTATCTCCTAACGCCTTTCCAGTCAACCTTCACAAGCTGACCGTCGTAGACAATCTGGTCCCCAAGCTTATCAAAAAGCTTGATTGAATAGTAATAGGTGCCATTGTCTACCTGGCCGCCGCGGATATTATCCACGCCGTTCCATGTGAATTTTGCTGGCAGTTCGTCGATCTCGCCGTATACGTCACGAGTCTGACGATATCGGACGTTTCCACCGGCATCTTTAATCTCGAATATCCAGCGCTTGGTTCGGTTCTTGAACTGGGAGTTACCGTGGACAACTATCTCTGCATAATCTGCAGGCGAATTAAGCTGTGCCGGCTTTGATTCAACCCAGACGCCTGCGACGCTCTTGAGATCAAGATTCAATGAAACCTTATGGATGGGGTCCAGATTAAATTCGCTTGCATGATTCATCATGAAGGCGTAATTGATTTCAAGTCCAAGGTTGCGGGAAAGTTCGGTGATGATGCCAAGGCCAGCGCTAAAGAACCTATCGTTTACGCCAAGACGGATGGCAAGCGGCTTTGCAGGATAAACTTCAAGGCCTTCGTACCAGCCGAACTTTGAGTTGTCGCCGAGAGTGTAGGAGATATCCGAACCGAGCTTTACGCGGTCATCAAGAAGCCTGAGGCCGAGACCGGCGCGGATGATGCGCGGGTTTGCAGGCTCCATACCGCTGCCCGTAAAGTCCATTGTAGCGCCGAGGATATTCTTGACTGCAACACCTAAGGTTATCATATCATAGGAGAGGGAGGGCACAAAACTCATGGGATAGAACGAAAAGCCTGCATCGACATCAAAGCCAAGAGCCTGCTCGTCGGCAAGCTGGCTGAACATGAGTTTCGGGGCAACACCAACGCCGAGGAATCCGAACTTCTTGGCATAGCTTATCAAAACGCCTGAATTGTTCATGCTCTGGTCGCTGATGGGCTGTCCGTCAGGACCAACGGGATCCTCGATAGCGCCGAAAGCTCCAGTGTAGGTAAGGCCGAATGTGCCGAAGGTCGCCCAGGGCATGTTGAACGAAAGAACGCTCTGAGCGCATCCGCCGTACAAGGAACCGCCCATAAGGGCAAGCTGTGCAGAGTGAATTTCTGCAAGGCCTGCAGGGTTGTATAGAACGGCTTCGCCCTGATCGGCAAGTCCGGTGTTGGCCTGACCCATTGCAAGCGAACGGGCGCTTCCGCCAGCCTCGAATAACATGGCTCCGCTGCCGCCCACTGCCGATGAATCCAGTTGGGCAAAAGCCACGCCGGCGATTAGGGGAAGAAGCACGATTGCGAGTAAATATTTTGCTTTCATCATTGCCTCCTAGACCTTACCAGATCACCATGAGGTTTTTCCTGAGCACCTCAGTGCTTAGGTTAGTTAGTGTAATCTTAAGCACTGCCTGGTACATGCCGCTCGATATTGAGTTGCCTTTACCATTTTTTATATCCCAGGAGATAGTCTGCTGACCGGGCTGAACAGGTGTTCCTGATGTAAAGATATTCTTATAGACGACATTGCCGTAAATATCTGTAATGAGAAGCATAACTTCTGCTGCACCAGCCTGTTCTACTTTATAGGAAAAATTGATGGCATTGTGTCCGGCTGCACCGTACTTCCAGGGATTGGGAGCTATTGTAAGCCCGGTAATGTCTTTGACATTAAGAGTCACATTTCTAGTTTGTTCCCCGGCAGTTACTTTTAGAACGTATGTTGTTTCAGCACTGGCCCAGACCTCTGTCTCGGCTATTCCGTTTACAATGGTCAATTCCCATTTGCCGTCGACTATTTTTGTGGAATCTTCTATATGGAAAGACTCTTTAGGGCCTTCAGCTAGCTCCACGTAAGCGTAATCTAATGCTACTGGCTTCGCACTTTCATACGCTTCAATATGAAGGGTAGAATGGACATCCTTTGGTACAATCGCAGGATTAAGTGTAGCCGTTAATGAGTCAATCCCTGCCAATACTTCTACGCTGGTGTTATAAGACGTGTTCTTTCCGTTGCTGTCTTTGGCATAAATATTAGTCGGGCTATCAGTCGTGAATTTAACATTCACATTATCGTTTTTGCCTGATTTGATGGTGTCGTCCGTAGTGCTTGTTAAATCGGTGTTGTTGCCAGATTCAAAGACGTTAACTTCATATGGCCCATAACTGGTAACTACATTCCAGCACTTATCGACCGCCCAGATTTTAACTATGTAGGGCGAACCGACGCTTGCCTTACCGGGAGTCCCTGTTGTGCCTGGGTAGGCTTTCTTTTTAGGGCCGTTTGCGGTAGTCGAATCATCACCTGGAAGATTCACTTGATCAGGTGCTAGAATTTGAAGTTGCGTCACGGCGCCTGCATTGACTATTACGTTACAAACATCCTGAGTATAACTTCCGCCTTTTACTGTAACCGTACGTGAGCCAGCAGTGCGAAGTTCGATTTTGTTCACTCCAACGTTAGCAGTCTCAGGTACATGGCCGAAAAGATCAGTAGTTTCAAGTTCCGGAATATCAGAGCCGCCTTTGTCGTTATACCACTTATCAACTACATAAACGTTATAATCGGCACTATCGCCTGCGGTAACTGAACCTGTACCGGTTTTGCCGGTCGGAGTTCCCGGAGCGTATGTCTGTCCAGGCGCAACAATTAACCATTTTGAGGAGGCTCCGGCGTTGATATCAAAGGCATCTGATTCGCCGATGTCTCCGTCAATAGGATCAACACAACGCAGCTTGACACCATTCCCCGCATAAGTAAATTCAAGGGGAAAAGTAACTTCTGACGTACCGTCGAAAGTCGTATCCGTGGGAATAACAAACTCTTTAGCATCGGATCCAACCACGAGATAGAGTTTGACATTTCCCGTATTTTCAGTTGCAGTTATTGTGATGTCATACTTTTGTCCGACAGTTGCCGGATTCGGGATGCCCTCGAAAGTAAAATTTTGCGCGAGGGCAATAGTAGCAAGAAGGACGGTAAGAAGAAGAATCTTCTTCATCATTTCCCTC
>JAAYVC010000010.1 GCA_012517375.1 bacterium
CCTGCATTCTTGCTGCCCGATACGAGGGTTGTTACAAGCTTACCCGATATGTCGTAGACCTTTACGCTCACGTTTACGGTTGCAGGCAACGTGAAGGTTACGCCGCTCGGCGTCGCTGACTCGAGGGCGAACGGAAGAGGCGGTAGACCTTCTTCTATGCCGGAGTTGATGTGCTGAATGTGGAAGTCGTTGTCCGGACACATATCGCCCGAAAGCTCGGTGCGGATCGTTATGGTGAACCAGTTGTCGCTGGGGCAGTTCCACACAGGGAAGACTATATCCGCAGTGTAGGGGTTCTCCAGCGTGTTGCCGCGCCAGTCAAGAGTCGTGATGAGCTGGATGTTAGAATAGACCAGCGTGTCTGGGTCAGCGCCTTTGTCCAGTATCTCGCAGCGTACGGGTACGTTGCTCTCCTGGTTGTAGCCGAAGTTCTCGACCGTAGCCGTAATCGTTTCGGCCGTGCCGCTTGCTACGATATCCGGAGGCGCGGGCGGCGGATTAAGCTCTATAGCCACAACGCCTGCGTCGTGCGTCAGAAGCGAAAGCACGTTGCGGCGGACCGTATCGTTGTACGGGCAGTGGTCGGACTCGTCCGGGCCTATCTCGCCTAGATGGACGAGACCTATGAGCTCGTACTCAACGCCTACGACATAGTTGCCGTCGTACTTGTCGCATTTGCCTTCGGGCGTCCAGGGCACCTGACCGACGTACATAGTGTCAAGACCGTCCGTGGGATCGCCGAGATATCCTATCTTCGGGATAAGAGCCGAGTCGGCATAGTCCGTGTCGCCGTCAGCCGTTACCGCGAAGAACTTGACGGGCAGGAAGCCCGAGCTGGGCTCAGCCTGGCGTCCAATGTTGGCAATCGCGACTTCGGGCGTAATGGCTACGCCAGCCTCAACCCAATTGTCGTCCGGATGGGTTATCTCGTAGGCTGTAACGTCGTGAGCCTCGCCGTAGTAGCACGGAGGAGCCGGCTTGGGCGAAAGCGGATAAGGTCCGAAGCCGAGGTGAACGAAGGCTTCGATAGGCGTGGTGTAGTAGTCTTCGCCGTACACGAGGGAGCCATAACTCAATGCGTCATCCACGCAGAGAGGTCCCCAGCCTTCGAAATACGGGGTACCGAAATAAGTATGACGGAAGAAGCTGCGTCCAGGACCGGGTCCCTGATAGCAGGGATGATCGCCGGGCCAGAGGGTCATTCCGTAGTTGTCGTACCATCCTGCGCAATCCATAGTACCCATAGCTCCTGCACCGGTCAAGCTCAAAAAGACTCCGCCGGGAGAGCTCGATGAGACCCAGCGTCCAAACGCTCCGAACTTAGCCTTGTTCCAGCCCATCTTCGGGGTTTCAAGAACGCCGGAGAATGCGGCAGTAGGCTGTGGAATTCCGCAGCCGGCGACAGGCATATAGCCTTCTATTGAACCGGGGGTGTGAAGCGGACCGTATTGGTCCGGGTCGAGGTATACGCGGGCGCCAATCATGAGAACGCCGCCGTCGCAAGGATACCATGTCATGGCATCGCCTTGATTGCTTACCGACCAGCCGTAGCCCTCGGCGTCGCCGAAGTTCCAGTTGTAGCGGAAGGTGTCGTCGCAGTGCACGAAGCTTTCAACCTCTATGGTGTCGTTGTAGTGGCACTCGTCCGTTGCAAGCTGGCAGCCGAGAACCTTGGTGTAGGTCATGCCTATCTCGCCGGGTTCCCAGCAGGGAGCCACAAGGGTGTCCATCGCATTGGGCATGAGATCGAACGAACCGAGAACCTCGTGGTAAACCTGTGCGTCGTTGTCATCGTAGATGTCAAGACTGGCCGTGAAGTGCTCGGCTTCGGTTCCCAGGTTGGCGAGCACGAGCTTGGGCTCGGTCTTCGTCCAGCGCAGAACAACCGGACCGGGAGCGAGTATGGTATATGCAGCGATATCGTGCTTGAATATCATCTTGTAGCCGGCGCGTACGGCGCGGCTGTTTGAAATAGTTCCCTGGTACCAGATACCATGGGTGCCGCCCTGGTCTTCTATACCGGCCCTTGCATTGTCCGCGGTCCAGCTTGCCGCTGAGCCGTAGAGGAAGTGAACGAAATGGCGGCTGAATATGATGCCGCAAGATCCCGCGACATCCAGAAGGGCCTGGCCGCCGGTTCTGAGTCCGAGCTGGAAGGTGTAGGTATTGCTACCTGAAGCGCTTCTTATCGCGTTCCACTGAATCATAAGACCCTGAACCTGAGCGCTCACGGATTGATCGAGATAGAATACGCGGTTCGAGTTCGAGGGCTCGGGCGTAAGAGTGGGGTTGTAGTCCGCCCAAAGAGGGGCGAAGAGCTCGTTAGGGGCCGCAACATTTGGGATCGGGGGTACAGAGGTCGGCGGCGTAGGAGCGCCGTCTACCTCTACGGACTGGTCAAAGCTTGCCCAGCCGTCAGGGGAGATGTAAAGCTCGTCGCCGGGTACGTACCAGTGACCGTAGAACCAGAAGGAGTCTGTCATTGTGTAGGCGAAGGGCCTATCGTTGTAAGGCGCGCACTTGTTGGCGCCGTAGCCTGTGATGTCGTACCACTGAGGCAGATTCGGCATAACCGGCACTGTAAACGGGGGAGTTCCCGCCGTGTTTACGTTACCGTCGTACATCCAGTACCAGCCGGTATTCGCGTTGGGCGCCTGACTCCAGAGCACGCCTCCGTCAGCGGGCTGTACCCAACCTTGGCGCAGCGCATCATACTTAGCATCTTTATTTGTGACCACGGTCGTCGCAAACCCTGCGATCACAAAGCCCAGAATGAGCGCTACTGCAAAAAGCTTTTTACTCATTAGGTTTTCCTCCTTACGAAAAGGTTTTTTTAAGCAAAGGGTGGGAGTATCTATCCTCCACGCTTTGCCAGGTTTGTCTTAGTTCTCACCTCTCTTTTATACACTTCTAAGCTTCATTGTTTGAAGTATAGGGGTTTCCTGCGATTTTGTCAAGCCCCCGAAAGGCAACTTGAGAGAATCCGAAGGAACCCCTTTTTGTACGCTGTATTAATTGTTTCTCTTCCCGTAACAAATTATTCCCTGACAGCGTTTACTTCATAAAGCTTTAGCAAGATGCGTGCCACCCTTGATTCGTTGCAAGTTATTTTTTTTTTAACCTTATGTATAGCACTGCTTAAATTTAATGACCAGGGTTCAATATTAAGTAAAACCTGATTATAGAAAATTATAACTTCTTGTCTCTGTCTAGATGGCTTATTTCCCAAAGCTACACTCCCATAATTGTGGTGTTCCTGACAAACAATTGAACAATCCATCTTGACTTTTACGCACTTGTTTGATACACTTACTACGTGAAGAAAAAAAAGGTTTCAATAATAATACCTGCTTTCAACGAAGAGGAGAGTGTGCCTTTGCTTATAGCTCAGTTCCTTGAGCTTAAGGCGAAAGCAAGTTTTGATTTTGAAGTCATATTTGTAGATGATGGAAGCACTGACAATACTTTTCAGGTTGCTTCAGGTCTTTCCAAGAAAAATGCTTTCCTGAAGGTATTCAGTCACCGGACAAACTTCGGAATAACGAAAGTTCTGGAAACCGGCTTCAAGCAATCATCGGGCGAGATTTTTGTCTTCTTCCCTGCAGATCTCCAGTTCCTCGCTTCGGATATCCCGAAGCTCGTTTCACCGATTATTGAAGGCGATGCTGATCTTGTCACGGGACGCAAGGAAGGCCGGTACGAAAAGAAGTTCGTTTCTCAAGTTTACAATACCCTTTCAAGACTCCTTTTCAGAGTCGGTGTAAAGGATCTAAATTCTATAAAAGCTTTCAGGAAAGAGGTTGTAGAAGGAATGGCCTTGCGCAAGGACTGGCACAGATACCTTGTCGTTCTTGCTGCAAATGAAGGATGGCGAATTGGTGAAGTGGATGTTACTTTAACGCCGAGAAGGTTCGGTAAATCCAAATTCGGCTTCTGGCGCATACCTATAGGCGTACTTGATATGATCTCGGTGGCTTTCTTGCTAAGGTATTCTCGTAAACCCATGCTTCTCTTCGGAACGCTCGGGGGGGCAAGCTTATTTTCGGGAGTTATTGCAGGAATCGTTGCTATCTTCCTGAGAGTCTTCGGTACTGGGTTCAGACCACTGCTTTATCTTGTAATTTTGTTGATCCTGGTAGGGCTTCTGCTTATCGTTGCAGGCTTTATTGCAGAGCAAGTTGCGCAACTTAGAGCTGAATTTGATCTCCTGAAGCGCAGTCGGCACTGATAGATGCGGGTTCTTTTCCTGACCCACAATTACCCGAGATTCAAAGGCGATCAAGCGGGCACTTTTATTGAGGAGTTAGCCTTGGCTCTGCCGGATGATTGTAAAGTATTAGTATTGTGCCCTCATGCGAAGGGTTTGAGGATTAAAGAAAAGAGGGGAAAAGTAACGATTTATCGTTTCAGATATGCTGCGGAGAGGAAGGAAACGCTTGCCTATGAAGGAAAGATGCTTGCGTCGCTCCGCCAGGGGATAAAAGGAATAATTGAATTGTTTATCTTCACTTTCTCCTTTGTAAAATCCATACGCAAGCTGATTGTTAGCGAAAACATAGATATCATCCACGCCCACTGGCTGATGCCTGCAGGAATTGCAGCAAGACTTGCCCTTTCATCGTGGCATATACCATTGCTCTTAAGTGTTCATGGAACTGATGTTATGTTACTGAAGAACCTAATATTCGGTCGAGCACTCTCGCGATGGGTGCTGTCGCGCATTAGACTCTTGATGCCTGTTTCACGCTTCCTTGGTGATACTCTTGAGAAGATAAGTGGTGTAAAAAAGCAGAAAGAGCTCCTGCCGATGCCCGCATCCAAGAATTTCCTTGCCCGGCCGAAGAGGAGACTCGCCAAAAGGATTGTGGCCATTGGCAATCTGGTCAAACAAAAAAGATTTGATGTTCTGATTGACGCCTTGGGGGTTCTCGCAGAAGTAGGAATAAAGCTCGATCTTGCGATTGTCGGCGACGGGCCTGAAAGAAAATCTCTGGAAGACCTGTGCCTGGAAAAGAATATCAACACTATATTCGTTGGAAGACAGCCACATCATAAGATACCTGAAATATTGAAGGATGCAGGTATATTGGTCCTGCCTTCGGTAGATGAAGGATTCGGCTTGGCTCTTGTTGAAGGTCAGCTTGCAGGCCTTGCAGTAATTGGCGCCGATGCCGGCGGGCAGCGCGATATAATAGAAGACGGGAAAACCGGTATACTTGTGAAACCGGATGACGTTCATTCGCTGGCCAAAGCCATTGCCGATCTCCTTTCTGATGAGCGGAAGACGTTGAAAATGGCAGCTTTAGGCCAGGCCAATGCAAAACGCTTTCTTGCCGGGTACGCGGCAACCCGCCTTTCAGATATATATAAGAGGGTGCTTTCTTGAATGACGAGATGAAGCCTGATAAAAAGCCCCAACCTAAGACAAAGACATGGAAAAAGGTTCTGAGATGGACTATACAAATAGCAATAATTGGAGCAATCGTTTTTTTCCTTACCAGAACGGTTGTAAAAAACTGGGAACAGGTTAAGGATTTTCAATGGAATTTTAATCCCTGGTTTTTGATTCTTTCCTTTGTTGCTTTGGGCGTAACGCTTTTCTATATGATTGTTTTATGGCGAGGGCTGCTTATTAAGCTAGGGGGGAGTGTCGGGCTCCCGTCGGCCATAAGGATTTTCGCAATCTCGTCCATGGGCAGATACCTGCCCGGTAAAGTCTGGCAGATAGCCGGAATGGTATATCTTGGACAAAAAGAGGGCGTGCGTGCTGAGACGGGCGTTTGGGCTGCAGTGCTCGCGCAGATATTGGCCGTGCTTGCAGGGATATTATTCTTTTCCGTATCCCTGATTGTCGAACCGCAAAGAATTCTTTTACCTTTCATGAAAAGCCTGGGCGTCAATAACTTCTCGCCGTACTGGCTTCTTCTGCCCGTATTGCTCGTTCTGGTACTGATCCACCCGAGGATTCTGAAAGGTTTCACAAACTGGCTCTTGAGAATCCTTAAACGAGAACCTCTCGAGTTCAATCTTTCATACATCAGATTGCTTTCTTTTTTCCTTTTATATGTGCTGAGCTGGTTTTTTTACGGAATCACTTTTTATCTGTTCGTTTCATCCATACACCCTGTACCTTTAACCGACTGGTTCGTAATATCGGGTTCTTTCGCAGCTGCATATATAGTAGGGCTTCTGGCGCTCTTCGTCCCCGGAGGCCTGGGTGTCAGAGAAGGAATTCTTGCCTTGTTTCTTGCCGGATTGGTCGGGTCAGGGGTAGCCGTTGCTATTTCTTTCGGCCAGAGGCTGTGGTTCACGATTATTGAGTTGACTTTAGTGTTAATTGCCGTTATCTTTATGCGGAGGAAAAATGTCAAAGAAGAAACCGACGAAAAAAAATGAACCGAAACAAATCCAAGAGAAAGCAACAGTTACTGCCCCGGAGTACAAAATAGGCTGGGGCTGGCTTCTTTTAGGTCTCAGCATACTCGTGTTCCTTTTATTCGCAAACACTCTTGCCAGAGGTCACTTGATCCAGGGTTCAGACCAGCTGCTGGCAGGATACATGTTCAAATCTTTCGCTCAGGATGCAATTCGGACAACAGGTCAGATGCCGCTTTGGAATCCATACATCTTTGCTGGCCTGCCCTACATAGATGCCCTTCACGGCGATGCTTTGTATATTACGGCTTTCTTAAGGCTCGTCTTTCCAGTAGGAACGGTGATGTCGCTCGTTTTCATTATTCAAATCATTGTTGCAGGAATCTTCACTTACGGTTTCCTTAGAACATTGAAGACAAGCCAAGCTGTCGCCTTAATCGGCGCTATTGCATACATGTTCACGGGTGTGATGGTCACCCACGTTGTGTCCGGGCACGACGGAAAAATCATCGTTTCATCCCTTCTGCCCGCCGGGTTGTTCTTGATACAGAAAGCATTCGATCCCGAAACAAGGCGGCAGCTCATGTGGTTTTCGCTCCTCGGACTCGTGATAGGTCTTGCACTGCTCTCTCCTCACGTTCAGATGACCTACTACATGCTGATGATGATGGCCTTCTACATCATATTCAAGCTCCTTGCTCTCGGCATCAAGGAGAAGCGCTGGGGATTCGGTGCAAAAAGCCTCGGCCTTTCCTTCGGCTCCCTTGCATTAGGCTTTGCCATATCGGCGATTCAGTTCCTGCCTTCTATAGCCTATCTTGCATTCTCGCCAAGAGGCGAAGGCGGAAGGGGGTGGGAATGGAACACTTCCTGGTCAATGCCGAGGCTTGAGGTCTTCGATCTCTTTAATGCAAGGTTCTCGGGAATACTCGAGAACTACTGGGGTCCTAACGCATTCAAGCAGCACTCGGAGTACTTCGGGATTATAATAATGGCTCTGGCGATTGTCGGAATCATCTTAGCCTGGAAGCGCAAGGAGACCAAGTTCTTTATGGGGTTTTCACTTTTCGGATTGCTGATGTCGCTCGGAGGCAATACCTTCTTTTACAGAATCCCATACGAGATTTTTCCGCTTCTCAAAAGCTTCAGGGCGCCTGCGATGATATTCTTCACGGTTGCTTTTTCCTCCGTAGTGTTAGCTGCCATGGCACTTGAGGAAATCATTAATGCTCCACCCAAACCCCAGAAGGAAAGACGGAAAAAGCCTGATATAGCCCTACTCGTATTTTCGATCATAGGTGGACTGATGGCTATACTGGCGATATGGTCTTCCGCGGACCCCTCAGGATTCGGCAATTTCGTCTCGGGACTGGCACGGGGGGAGCTTATGCAGACCAACGGACCTGAAAGAGCTCAAGCCCTGCTTTCAAGGATGCAGGCAAACATACGGAACGCCTCCAATGGCTTCTGGTTAAGCTTTCTCTTCCTCGCCGGGGGTTTGTTGGTGATTCTTCTCTGGCGGCGTTTCAAAAAACTTACTTTGATTTGGGGTCTTGCGCTTGCAGGCTTAGTGTTTGTCGATCTGTGGCTTGTAGACCGTCACTTTGTAGATATTGTTAGGGACCGGAACGGCAATCCCATATCGGCAGAGGAGCTTTATGCACCAGATGAAGTTGTCAACTATCTTAAGGCTGACAACGGGATTTATAGGGTTTTCCCGCTTCAGTATATGGGCAACGACCTCTACCGCAGGGACGACTATCTTATGCTGCACGGAATCCAGTCCGTAGGCGGCTATCACGGCAATCAGCTGGAGCGCTACCAGGAGTTTATCGGCGCCCCGCACACCATCATGTTCCGCGACGCTTCAAATCTTCGCTATCCCGCTTTTCTTTCATTGCTGGACGTCAAGTACTTGATATCGTTAAGACTGCCTGAGATGGCTGACATAGACCGATATGCAGCCCAGGATCAGGCCATGATACGGGCGTTGTACTCCGAGCTCGGAACTTGGATAGACACTACTCAGAGTACTTTCAAACCTGTATACCTGGGTCAGAACTACGCGATATACAGGAACTCAGCCCCAGTATCACGTGCGTGGCTTGCCTCGAATATCGAGGTAATTAAGGACGATAAGGCGATTCTATCAAGAATCGCGCAAAAGGATTTCGACCCACACAGGGACGTTATTCTTGAAGAAAAACCCGGCGATTGGTTGAATTCCGCAGATACATCTTCGCCCGGCTACGTTAGCATAACGAGATACGAACCTAATGTTATTGAGTTGAAAACGGACGTAAAGCGGTCTTGCGTGCTTGTATTATCGGAAAACTGGTACCCGTGGTATCGCGCATGGGTTGACGACAAGGAACAAAAGGTCTACCGCGCGGACTATACTTTGAGAGCGGTGGTTCTTAAGCCGGGCATGCATAGGATTGAGTTTCGCTTCAAGTCGCCGTATGTGACTGCAGGCGTCTGGATTACCTTTATATCCCTCGGCCTGGTCGGGCTGGCCGTGGCGCTCTCTCTAGTATCGATTAAGCGCAAGGACAAGAAAACAACCGGCTAAGTCGCTAGGTATTGTTCTATTGACACAAAAGCCCCCACTGTGAGGGGGCTTTTGTATATCATATGTACATTGAATTTTTTTATTTGACATTCATCCAGAAGAAGGGCTTGACTCCGGTGGATTTGTTTACAAGAGGGCCGAAGACGGGCTTGTCGGTTGAGACGGTAACTACATAACCCTTGAGAAAAGCTGAAGGTGCAGTGGAGAGATTGATTGAACCCTCGGTGTCGTTTTCGGTTATCGAGAGGCTCTTTTCTTCAATCGGGGTCGCCATCTTGAGGAAGACTTCGGGATCAGGGTCAAAAAGATCAAGTCCCTCGGCATCGTATAGCGCTATCTTGTAGTCGAGATAGTCCTTGCCGTCGTAGGTCAATTTCTTGAAGGTTACGGTGATTGCATTTCCTGTGAGGGTGTCTGAGGGAGCAGTTATTTCGAGAACCGGTAACGTCTTTACTTCGACCGTATCGTAAGATTTTAGCCCTGACTCGTCGAGGAGCCACATGTAATAAGTGTATGCCTTTTCAGCCTCGAGCGTATCCAAGTCATTGTAGATTGTACCTGCCAAAACGATATTGGCAGTATCGCGTCTTGTGGAACCTGAGCGTCCGAAAACGACCTTGGTTGCCGTTATGCCTGTTCCCGTAAATACGTATTCGATATCGACCATCGCGAACTCTTTTGAAGCGCCTATCGCCTGAATTGAATTGATCCTTGACGCCGCATGGTACACGCCCTGCTTCAGCTGGTTGATTATTTCGCAGCCCGAAACGAGAAACATTCCTGCAAGAAGCAGAACTAAAAATACAGTTCTTTTGTTCATTACTCCTCCTTCGTTGATTACTCGACTACATCCTAATCGCGGAAATGGATATGTCAAGAGTCTCCGTGTTGATTCAGAGACGATAACGGATACGGCTCGTAGTTCCTCGTCCGTTTCTTTAATTTCTTTAGAATTCGGGTATAGATAACTGCGGAATCCCAAGAACTCATCGGTACATTTGAATGAAAATCTCAGGGATAAGACCCTGTATCCAAGAAAGTTCTAAAACACCTCCATGAACTTTGCCTCCACGAAGGATATTATGAGATCTGCTGATATAGGGATTTCTTTGTTTTTTGCAGATCCTTCACGATTGCTGTTGACAAGGCTTCCATCTAGACTAACGTTTTTTATGATGATGGCACCCCGACGGAAGTCGGGGTGCTTCTTATTTGACAGTTCAGCCATTACAAATAGAATCCAATCTCCATGAGTGAATCGTTGACCAAGCAATACATTTTCAGGCGTTTTGTCGAATCGCCTCCTTTCTTGCGTTTTCTGAACCAGGAAGAAAATCCTTCGGTGGTTGCAGGATTATACGGGGCAACGAAAGCGTTTTTTCTCAAAGCGTTGGTTGATACCGGCAGGGAAGTGCTTTATGCAGCAAAGAATAACGAAGAAGTCGAAAGGCTGTTATTCGATCTGGATGACCTGGAAAAATCGGAGACCTTAGCTTTAAGGAGGGCCGAGGATTTGAATTCACTGCGAGCAAATGATGAGCTGCCCGGATTGATTCTCTGCCCTGAAGAACTGTTACAGAGAAGGATTGGCGAGGCGAAGGAAAGGCCAGCCTTGTACTTCGAGGTCTCCGGCGAGATTGAGCTTGACCGTGCCATCGAGTGGCTTTCAGCCAACGGCTTCGAAAGAAGCGACCTCGTGACCGAGCCTGCGGAGTTTGCACAGAGGGGAGGAATACTTGACGTCTTCTCCCCTCTGTGGGATGAGCCTTCGAGGGTCGAATTCGAGGGTGAACGCGTTATCTCCATCAGAAGTTTTGACCCTCTCACTCAGCGCTCTAAGGAGAGCGCCACCTCGATTGAAGTGGTATCAAACAGACCGCCGGAGAATTATGGACCTACAGTCATGGAGTATTTGAGCACATCTCTCGTTGTCTCGGCGATTGATGCTGTGATGCCGGATCTGCTTCTTGTAAAAGAACTGCGAGATTCTGATGAAACAAAAAAAACTTTCGACTTCGGGTATGCTGAAGCAAGAAAGATCCTTGGTAACTTCGAGGAAATAAAGGAGCTTGAGAACCAAGGACTCGAGCTCCTTTTCGCGGTAGATAAGGAACACGGCCAGAACTACATCTCAAATCATCTCACTAACTTCAGGATTGTTGACACCCATCTTTCAGGAGGTTGGGTGGCGAGGGAAGAAGGTTATGCAGTGTTCACTGATGAGGAGCTTTTCGGAACCAGACACAAGCGGAAAATACCCAGCCATTTCAGGGGTCTTCCTGCGGACGCTTTTCACGAGCTGCACGAAGGAGACTATGTTGTTCACATCGATTACGGAATAGGCATATACAAGGGTCTTAAGAAGCTCAAGATAGGGGTTGAAGAGAAAGAATTCCTTGAGATTTCTTATGCAGGCACGGACGTATTATACCTGCCTGTAGAGAATCTGGGGCTGCTTGACCGCTATATAGGAACAGAAGGGCGGCTCCCCAGGGTAAACAAGCTCGGCTCTGAAAGCTGGAAGCTTGCCTCAAAGAACGCCCGAAAATCGGCATACGACTACGCACAGGAGCTGCTTTCGCTTTACGCGAAGAGGTCGCTAGCCAAGGGCCACGCTTTCGGCGTTCACCGGGAGGAGATGGAATGGGCGGAGCTCTCCTTTCCTTACGAGGAGACGCCCGATCAGCGCCGTGCAATCGAATCCATAGAGGCGGATATGGAATCGAGGCATCCCATGGACAGACTGGTTTGCGGCGAAGTCGGATACGGAAAGACCGAGGTTGCGCTTCGTGCGGCGCTCAAGGCGGCGCTCGATTCAAAACAGGTCGCGCTGATGGCTCCTACCACGATTCTGGCTCTTCAGCATTACAGGACTTTCACTAGCCGTCTGAAAGAACTTCCTTTAAGAATTGCCATGATATCGCGGTTCGTTTCAGCTGCGGAACGAAAAAGGATATTGGTTGAGCTTGAGGAAGGGCGCATCGATATTATTGTGGGCACGCACGCCCTTCTTTCCGAAAACGTCAAATGGAGGGACTTAGGTCTTCTGATAATAGACGACGAGCACCGCTTCGGCGTAAAGCACAAGGAAAAGATTCGCAAGAAAAGAACAGAGGTGGACACCTTAGCATTAACCGCTACTCCTATTCCGAGAACGCTCTATATGAGCCTTGTGGGAATAAGGGATGTTTCGAGGATTGAAACCCCGCCCGTGGGACGCAAGGATGTGATAACCGAGGTGGAGCACTGGTCCGACGATATGGTTCGCGATTGGGTCTTGAGGGAGCGTTCAAGAGGAGGCCTGACGCTCTTCATCCACAACAGAATAGAGACTATCGACGCACTGAGAAGAAGGCTCCAAAGACTTCTGCCCGGGCTTTCGATGCATATCGCCCACGGTCAGATGCCCGAGCGCGAACTAGCGGCGATTTATGACCGTTTCCTAGAACATAAGGTAGACATTCTCGTCTCGACAGCCATCCTTGAGGCAGGAATAGACATCCCCGACCTCAACACCATAATCGTGGACAGGGCAGACCTTTTCGGGCTTGCTGATCTTCATCAGCTGAGGGGCCGCGTAGGCAGGGCCGAACGCCAGGGCTACGCGCTTTTTATTGTTCCGCGAAAATCGACGGATGATGCCAAGAAGCGGTTTGCCGCTATAAAGGCCTATGCCGGTCTGGGCGCAGGCTACCGTCTGGCTCTGAGAGACATGGAGATGCGAGGGGTCGGAAACCTTCTCGGCACCGCACAGCACGGCCACGTCACGACCATCGGCTTTACGCTCTATACCAAGCTTCTTGCCGAGGCTGTGGCGCGGTTGAAGGGCGAGGACTGGTTCGATGAACCCGTTCTTGAGATGGCATACGGTGCTTATCTTCCCGAGAGTTATATAGGAGAAACTGCTGAGAGGGTATCTCTCTATAAACGACTCTTGTCTGTAGAAGACGAGAAAGGGGTAGACAAGTTGAAGGATGAACTCGAAGACCGCTTCGGAAGGATGCCGGAGACGGCTTCAAGGATTCTCGATGTGGCAAAGGCAAGGGCTCTGGCAAGGAAGAAGCGAGTGACAAAGGTCGGTTTCCAGAAGGATTCGTGGTTCATCCTTACACAAAAAAGAACGTACAGGGGGCAAGGCTCGTTCTCGACTCTGCTTGAACAGCTTAGAAGGATTTAGTGAAAGCCGCCCTCATCTCGAATCATGCAACCGCCGACTTCAGTGCAAACGAGAGAAGGATGGTGCAACTTGCCGAGAGCGCCGTTTCAATGGGCGCTCGATTTCTCGTGTTTCCCGAAGCCGCCGCAACCGGACTCAGGGATACCGGAGACCCGGAGCGCGATTATATGCTGGCTGAAGTGCTCGGTTCTTCGAGGAACAAAAAATGGCAGGAGTTCGCGGAGAGAAACCGGGTGTGGTTTGCTGCAGGGCTGCTTGAGAGGTTCCAGCGCATGATTTTCGACTCCTACGTTATCTTCGACCCTTCGGGCAGACTGGCTCTGCACTACCGGAGAATCGACCCAGGCTGGCGCCGGCCTAGCGATGATCAAGGAATCTACTGCGTAGGGGAGCGAGTGGAGATTATACAAACCCCTTTTGGAAGAGCAGGCGTGCTCGTTTGCGGTGACCTCTGGGATGATTTGATTGTGCAAAGGATGAAATCGCTGAAGCCCGATTACATTCTCTTTCCCTTCCTGCGGGCGTTGAATCCTGAGAATGATTGGCCAGTTGAGTTTCGTGAGTATTGTGAGAGATTCAGGATGCTGGGAGGACGTACGCTTGCGGTAAATTTATACGAGGGTGAAGAACAGGAAGATTCCTTTGGCGGTGCATGGTTCGTGGAAAGGGACGGAAACATTATTTCCAATTTACGAGAAGGGAGGGAGGGGATCCTTATTGTTGACACGAGCAACTGATGCCGTTAGACTTTGCAAAGGAGATTTATTGAAGTACGTATTGGAAAGGCTTTTCGATGAGGTTGAAGCCCTTGCGGCAAAGGAGTTTGGCGACGCTCATCCGGAGATACGCAGACCGCCCAAGGAATCTCAGGCAATTTATGCAATCCCTTGTTTTAGACACGCTAAGACAGGAGGCGCTAGCCCTGTAAAGCTTGCCGAGGAACTGGCGGCGCATTGGAATGCTGAATTAGCTACGGATTCAATCCTGGAAAGGTTTCAGGCGGAGCGCGGCTACGTAAACGTATTCGCTAAGACCTCATTTCTCCTCGAGGAGGTAATCGGAGACTTGAACCGTTCAGGCGCAAACTACGGAAGACACCCGGATAAGCATAAGAAGGTGGTGGTCGACTACTGCTCTCCCAATATAGCAAAACCATTGACCGTCGGTCATCTGCGCTCTACTATTATCGGACAATCACTTATAAACATTTTGAGAGCTTCTGGATTCGAGACGATTGGCATAAACTTCCTTTCCGACTGGGGAACCCAGTTCGGAAAGCTTCTTTACGCCTTTAGCCAATGGGGAGACGAAGAGTCATTCATTAAAGAACCGGTGAGACATCTTGTTGATCTATATGTCCGCTTCCACAAGGAGACGGAATCGAATCCTGCCTTAGAAGATGAGGCAAGGGCATCCTTCATGCGCCTCGAAAATGGCGAAAGCGCCGAACGTGAACTCTGGAAAAGATTCCGCGAGGCAAGCCTTAAGGACTTTGAAGGAACCGTGGCGAGACTTGGAGTTCATTTCGACAACAACTGGTTCGAGAGCGAGTTTGAGGCAAAAGCTCACGACCTGATAGATAGTTTATTGAGAGAAGGGATAGCCGAGCGTTCGGAAGGAGCCGTTATCGTAAGGACGGGTGAGGATGATAGTGTTCCACCACTCGTGGCGCGGAAATCGGACGGAACCACGCTCTACGCATCAAGAGACCTGGCGTCAGCGCTTGTAAGAATAGAGCGCTGGAAACCTGCAAAGCTCCTCTATGTTGTTGCAACCGAGCAAAATCTTCACTTCTCCAATCTTGCAAAGGTTCTTAGTACGATGGGGTATCCGGATTGCCTTGAGCACATACGCTTCGGGATGGTCTCGCTTCCTTCAGGCAAGATGTCGACAAGGGAGGGCAGGGTGGTCTATCTCGACGAGCTTCTGGATGAGGCCGAGCGAAGGGCGGAAGAGATTATTAAGGAAAAGAATCCGGAGATGACCGAGGGGGATAGAAAGGAGGTGGCACGGAAGGTAGGTATAGGAGCCGTCGTCTACGCGGATCTTTCGCAGGACAGGATTAAGGATATAGTCTTCGACTGGCAGAAGATGCTCTCTTTTGAAGGCAACTCGGCGCCATATCTGCAGTATGCGGCAGTTCGCTGCAAAAAAATAATGCAGAAGGCAGAGCCGGTTGAGAGGGAACCCCTCAAGAATCTGAATAGAGGGGACATCGCCCATCTCGTTAATGGCCTGATGGATGAGGAGAGTAAAGAACTTCTTCTGCATCTTGGCCGCTTCCCGCATGCGATTACTGAGGCGGCTGAGCGTTATTCACCACATGTGCTCGCAGGGTATCTCTACGACCTCGCCACGTCCTTCAGCAGATTCTACACGAATCTGCAGGTGCTGAAGTCAGATACAGAAACCAGAAAGGCGCGACTTCTCCTTGTTAAGGCAACAGGTGATATTCTTGAGCAAGGATTAAAGCTTTTGGGAATAGAAACTCCCGATGAAATGTAGCGTATTCAGAACAGGCTTTTAGTCAAACCAACCCTGGTTATCTTCGCCATACTAGGAAATATGGCGAAGATTGTACTGGGGAAAAGGTTCGGTTTCGGGGATTTAAGGTATTGACAAATTTAATTTATTGAGCATATTAACAGTATGGGACATTCGGTTGATGAGCAAGTAAAGAGACTTGAAGATCTCGGACCGGTGCTTTTGCGCGGTCTTCAGCTTATCGGTTCTTCTACACCCTTCGGGAGCGAACTTTCATTCTCGCAGTATTACATTCTTCAGACGCTCCTGGACAAGGAAGCGATGCAGATGAACGAGCTTGCCCTGGCGCTCGGCGTTTCAAAAGCCAACATTACAGGACTCGTGGACCGCATGGTGCGCGCCCGTCTGCTTGAGAGGATGCGCTCGGATGAGGACCGCCGAGTAGTTTTTGTTACCCTTTCGCCTAAGGGCCGGCGCGTGGCGCAAAGACTGCAAAACGCACAGCGCCGCGACTGGAAAAGAATAATGGAAACACTGCCAGTTCAAAATCTCGAGATTTTCATGGACTCCCTTGAACAGCTTTCAAAAGCGCTTGCCGAACGACCCAGAGAGAAAGTGATAGCAGACGTAGACTGATTTCTTAAGCAGGAGATGTTTTTGAACCCGTTCTTGTTTTTGATGATAAGCATTGGAGGGGTAAATCCATTCAAAGATTCCAATCAACTACTTATCTTTGCTCACAGGGCGGGCGCTCAGGTAGTCCCCGAGAACACCATAGAAGGCTGGAAGGAATCAAAATCTCTGTATAATCCTGACGTATGGGAGCTTGACGTGCATCTTACCGCTGACGACAGTCTCGTAGTTCTGCACGACGAAACCGTTGACAGGACGACCAACGGATCGGGTAATATCCGGGAGATGACTTTTGATGAACTGCGTAAGCTGGACGCCGGTTTCTGGTTTACTCCCGACTCGGGGCTCACTTTCCCGTGGAGAAACAAAGGGGTAAGGATTCCAACGATGGCCGAGGTTTTTGACTCCTTTCCCGACGACCTTTTCAATATAGAAATTAAAGACTCTCTCATCTGGGAAGCCGATATTCTCGTCTCTCTTGTCAAGATAGAGCAAATGGAAGAACAAGTGATGATAGCTTCTGTCTATACGCCAGTTCTCGAACGGGTCCGCAAACTTGATTCAAAAATTGCCACATCGGGTTCTGAATCGGAAATAAAACCGCTCGTTCTCTGGGGCAAGGTTGGACTCGGAAGCCTAGTAAAAACGCCAATGGACGCCGTTCAGGTTCCGGAATACTCAGGCTCAATCCGCGTCGTAACCCCCAATTTCGTCAAGCTCTGCCACAAAAAGGGACTCAAGGTTCATGTATGGACCGTCAACGAATCCGATGATATGGAAAGGCTCATCAAGCTTGGAGTGGATGGCATAATCTCCGACAGGCCGGACGTTGCGGACAGGGTAGCAAAAACGCTGGGGCTGAGGAAGTTCACAAAACCTTGACAACCGCCTGAAAAAGCTTATCTTTCTACTGGAGGACGAAAATGAAGAAGTTAATTTTGTTATCCGTAATTATCGCGGGCTTTTTTTCATTTGACTGCGAAAGAACGATTGAGATTAAAGGCATAGTGAAAGATGCATCCTCAGGCTATCCTATTGCAGGAGCAAGGGTCTTGCATGAAGCTATAGATACCGTTGTGGTAACGGATTCTTCAGGCAGATTCGAGCTTCCGCCCGCGCCTGCCCGGCCTGCCGAGATTCTCTTTAATGCACCCAATCATGAACCGCTGGAGCTTGAATTCAAGCCGAAAGGTGTAAAGAGCGTTTTCGAGCTCGAGGTGGAGATGGATCCAAGACCTTTAGAAGTCATTTACTAGCTAAGCCTGCTTTAGGGAGTTTTTTCAATAAACATTGACTTTAATGCTTCGTTAAAGTATCCTTGAATCATGCCTGTTTCTGCCTACGATTTCATCAGGAAAAAACGCATAGGCAATACATTTTCTTCAGACGAGGTTAAGGAATTCGTCGAGGGTTACCTTGAAGGAACCGTCGCCGACTACCAGATGTCGGCATGGTTGATGGCGGTGAATTTCAACGGACTCTCCGACGAAGAGCTTTTTGCTTACACCGAAGCCTTGATTGAATCAGGCGAGAGATTTGATCTATCGGGGATTAGGGGAATCAAGGTGGATAAACACTCGACCGGCGGTGTGGGAGATAAGGTTTCGCTCGTTCTGGCGCCGCTTGCAGCTTCATGCGGGCTTGTCGTGCCGATGGTTTCGGGCAGAGGTCTTGGTCATACCGGCGGGACATTGGATAAACTCGCGTCGATTCCCGGTTTCAGAACCTTTCTATCCGAGGATGAGTTCAAGAGACTGCTGGAGGATGTCGGTGCAGCAATGATGGGACAGACTGGAGAGCTTTGTCCTGCGGACGCTAGGATATATGCGCTGAGGGACGTAACAGCCACGGTGGAATCAATACCTTTGATTGCAGCATCGATATCCTCAAAGAAGATAGCTGAGGGGTCCCAGGGTTTGGCGCTTGACGTCAAGGTGGGCAACGGCGCTTTCATGAAAACGAAGGAGGAGGGGAAGAAGCTTGCAGGCACGATTATTGGCGTTACCGCAAGATTCGGCGTGCGAACGAACGCTCTCTTGACAAATATGGATGAGCCGACCGGAAAGGCGGTGGGCAACGCTCTTGAGGTTCGTGAGGCGATTGACTGTCTCAAGGGAGGAGGTCCGGCGGATTTGAGGACGCTAGCCCTGGAGCTTTGTTCAAAGATGCTTTGCCTGTCGGGCGTTGAGGAGAGCAGGGCTAGAGAGAATGCGGTCTCGAATCTGGACTCGGGCAAGGCGCTCGACAAGTTTCGCGAGATTGTACGCGGACAAGGAGGAGATGAGAGGATTGCCGAAGATTATTCGATTCTGCCTCAGGCGGAGGCGAGAGTCGAGGCAAGAGCTTTAGATAACGGTGTCCTGACGGAGATTGATACCTACAGAATAGGCATGCTGGCCGTCGAGCTGGGCGCAGGCAGGAGGAGGAAGGAGGATGCGGTTGATCCGGCAGTAGGTTTCGTAATCGAAAAGAAGCTGGGCGATGCAGTGAAGAAAGGCGACCTGCTTGCGACCGTTCACGCAAATGACAGCAAGAAGGGTGAGACGGTTGCAGAGAAGCTAGAGGGATGTTTCAGAATGGGCGATAAGACATCGAGTGATTCCAGATTGATAATCGAAAGAATCGAGTAGGACTGCGCACAAGACCCGTATAATTGCAACTTAAGAGAGGAGGCAGCGTTTGACTTCCATTCCCCGAGGCGTAGAATTATGATTATGAATGAGACTCGCATACAGCCTGTTTACATTGAAGACGAAGTAAGACAATCCTTTCTTGATTACGCCATGAGCGTGATAGTCAGCCGCGCCCTGCCCGATATAAGGGACGGACTCAAGCCAGTGCAGCGCCGGATTCTCTATGCCATGAAGGAGCTTGGGCTTGATCCGGCCAAACCCTTCCGAAAGTGCGCGACCGTGGTCGGCGACGTTTTAGGCAAGTATCACCCGCACGGCGACATGGCGGTTTACGACACACTTGCCCGCATGGCGCAGGATTTCAGTCTGCGCTACCCCTTGATCTTAGGTCAGGGTAATTTCGGCTCAATTGACGGCGACCCGCCTGCCGCATACCGATACACCGAATCAAAGCTCCAGCAGTTGACTATGAGCATGCTGGACGATCTTGATAAGGAAACGGTCGGGTTTATCCCGAACTTCGACAACTCACGCCAGGAGCCTGAGGTGCTCCCGGCGGCATTCCCTCAGCTTCTCATGAACGGCGCATCCGGCATCGCGGTCGGCATGGCAACGTCGATACCGCCTCACAACTTTTCAGAGATTGCAGACGCCACCGTTGCATTAATCCGTAAGCCGGAACTCTCGGATGACGAACTGTGCGAGCTCGTAAAAGGCCCCGATTTCCCTACGGGCGGCCTGATACTCGGTAAGGATGGAATAAAGGAGGCATACAAAACAGGCAAGGGCAGGGTTACAGTCCGCGGAAAGGTCCGCTTCGAGGAGCCCAAACCTGGAAGGGAAGCGATAGTCATAACGGAGATTCCATATCAGCTTAATAAGGCTCAGCTAATAGAGCGCATTATAGAGCTCGTCAAAACCAAAAAGCTGACAGATGTTGCCGACTTGAGGGACGAATCTGACAGAGAAGGAATAAGGATAGTCATTGAACTGAAACGCGGCGCGAACCGCGAGGTTCTGTTGAACAGACTTTATCAGCACACGCCTCTGCAATCGACGTTCTCTATAATACTCCTTACCATTACCAATATGACGCCCCGGGTATACCCCTTAAAGAAGCTTCTTGAGGAGTTCATTGAATTCCGCTACGATGTCGTGAAAAAACGCACCGAGTTCGAGCTTCGCAAAGCACAGGAACGCGCGCACATACTCGAGGGCCTCAGGAAGGCGCTCGACCACATCGACGAGATTGTTCAGATAATCAAGGCCTCGCCCGACTCGAAGGAAGCCAAAACCAACCTCATGAAGCGGTTTGACTTCTCCGACGTTCAGGCTCAGGCCATACTAGACATGCGTCTTGCAAGGCTTACAGGCCTTGAACGGGAGAAGCTTGAGGAGGAGTACCGCGAGCTCATAAAAGAGATTGAAAGACTCAAGACAATACTCGCATCACGCGCAGGCGTGATGGGCGTCATCGAGAAGGAAATTTCTGAACTCAGACGCCGCTTCGGAGATGAGCGCCGCACTGAGATACGCGACGAGAAGCCCGAAGAGATTACGCTTGAGGATCTTATCTCGGAGGAGGACGTTACTATAATACTGACTCACCAGGGATACATAAAGCGCATGCCTGTATCAGGCTACCGCAAGCAGGGTCGCGGGGGCGCAGGCAGGGGCACAATCGATCTCGGGAAGGAGGATATGGTCGCATCCATACTGACCGGCTCGACACACGACTCTATTCTCTTCTTCTCCAATCTGGGCAAGGCATATCTCTTGAAGGCTTACGAGGTTCCGGAAGGCTCTTTCGAGGCACGAGGCAAGCCCGTCTACCAGCTATTTAATCTTTCCGATGGTGAGCGTATAACTAGGCTCCTAAGAGTAAAGGAATTCTCGGAAAATCTGCACGTCGTGCTCGTGACAGAGCAGGGAGTAATAAAGCGCTCGTCCCTTACGATGTTTGAAAACACGAGACGCTCTGGAATAGTAGCTATAACCCTCAACGAAGGCGACAAGCTCCAGTATGCGCTTCTTGCCGACGATTCGGTCGAACTCTGTCTATTCTCCGCGAAAGGCCAGGCCGTGCGATTCCCTGTCAAGCTCGTGAGGCCGATGGGACGCGCAGCGGCAGGAGTAAGGGGAATCAAGCTTGCCGCCTCGGACAGGGTGGTATCCTCGACAACGGTCCTTGGCGATTGTTCGCTTCTGTTCGTAACGAGCAAGGGATACGGCAAGCGTTTGTCATTCGATGAGCTGCCCAGCTTCGCCAACCGCGGCGGCAAGGGCGTACGCGTGATAGCGCTAAGTGAGCGCTCGGGTCCTCTTGTGGATGCAGTCCTCGTGCGAGATAAGGACCAGGCGATAATAGTTACAAAGCAGGGCACAGGCATACGAATAAAGGTAAAAGACGTAAAGTTCCAGAAAAGGCCGAGCCTTGGAGTTCGGCTCATATCAATAAAGGAATCCGACGAAGCTCGAGAGATAGCGGTAGTCCCGGAAGAGGAGGAATAGGAGAAAGATATGGGCGAAGCGGCGGCAAATATCGTTCATAAGAGGCTTCCATGGGATTCTTATTTCATGAAGATTGCGGAGCTGGTATCCGAGCGTTCTACCTGCTTGAGAAGGAAAGTCGGCGCCGTTATTGTAAGGGACAGACACATACTTGCGACCGGATACAACGGCGCTCCAAAGGGTCTTTCCCACTGCCTTGAAGTCGGCTGCCTGCGCGAGGAGCTTGGAATTCCTTCGGGCGAGCGGGTAGAGATATGCCGCGGAATTCACGCGGAGCAGAACGCGCTGGTTCAGGCTGCAAGGTTCGGCATAGGGCTCGAAGGCGGAACGCTCTACTGCAACACCCAGCCTTGCGTAACGTGCTCAAAGCTTCTCATAAACGCAGGGATTGTCCGGATTGTTTTTCTGGAGCCCTACGCCGACAAGCTTGGCGAAGAGATGCTTTCAAGAAGCGGAGTTGATTTTGAAAGGCTCAAGTATGAGGAGGAGAAATGCCGAGAATAACATCAGGCGAGTTCGGGGGCAGGATTCTTAGATATCCGGAAGGCGAAAGGTTCCGTCCGACAATGGACAAGGTCAAGGAGGCATTATTCTCGATAATCGGAGAGGACATAGTTGACGCGCGGGTTTTAGATCTCTACTCGGCGGCAGGCGCGTTAGGGCTTGAGGCGCTTTCGAGAGGCGCGCGTCAGGTCGTGTTCGTTGAGCAGAATCCGGGCGTGTGCAGGCTGCTCGAAGGAAACATCCAGATGCTCGGCGTAGAAGAGCAGACCATCGTGGTCAAGCAGGATGTGCGTACTTATCTCAGACAATCCAAGTTCTTCGCGACGCACGTTTTCTGCGATCCTCCCTACCGCTCAGGTCTTGCCTCGGAGACCATCGGACTCCTCGCCGTAAATCCCGGGATAATGGAAGAGACTCTGATTGTCGTCGAGCATGCCGCAGACCAGGAGCTTTCCGTTCCGGAAAGACTCGAACTGGAGGACTCCAGGGAGTACGGAGATACCAAACTGAGTTTTTTGAGAAGGCGCAGATGAGGATAGCCGTTTACCCCGGCACGTTCGATCCCGTAACCAACGGTCACCTCGACGTTATGATGCGGGCGCTTTCGCTCTCCGATAGGCTTATTATAGGCGTTGCGGACAGAGCCGAGAAAAATCCTCTCTTCTCGGCAACCGAGCGCGCCGAACTTATTCGGGACGTACTCAAGAACGAACCCAGGGTGGAAGTGGCGACCTTCAGCGGTCTTTTGATTGAATTCGCAAGGTCAAAGGACGCCGCGTTCATAATAAGGGGCCTGAGGGCGGTTTCTGATTTCGACTACGAACTTCAGCTCGCGCTCGCCAACCGGAAACTTGCGCCTCAGATTGAGACCGTATTCCTTATGCCTGCCGAGAGCTACATCTTCATCTCAAGCTCCATCGTAAAGGAAATAGCCCGCTTCGGCGGCGACGTATCCGAGCTTTGTCCTGCCTCGGTCGAGGAAGCGCTGAAACTAAAGTTCTCAACCCCGTAACACCGTAACCTCGTAACCTGTAACAACCCTTACACGTAAAACATCGTCGACTTCAGGATTCTTGCTCCATTGAGTCTGGAAAACGTATCCGATTTCTGGCAAGCGAGTAACCTTGACATCGGCGCTTCGCCACCTAAGATTGAAGACATGATTCAAGAAACAAACGCTAAATCGCCGCCACTTGGGGTATTGAAGAAGGATGGCGGAGTGTTCACGCCTAGAGAGATTGTGAGAGAGCTTGACCGCTACATCGTCGGACAGGACAACGCCAAGAAAGCGGTCGCAATAGCCCTTCGAAACCGATGGCGCCGCCAGCGAGTGCAGGAAAAACTCCGCGAGGAGATTTATCCTGCCAACATCATAATGATAGGGCCCACCGGCGTCGGAAAGACGGAGATAGCGCGCAGGCTCGCACAGCTCGCACAGGCGCCATTCGTCAAGGTCGAAGCCTCAAAATTCACCGAGGTCGGCTACGTAGGCAGGGATGTAGAGTCTATGATAAGGGAACTCGTGGAGATAGCCGTGAAGATAGTGCGCAAGGAAAAGGAGGCCGAGGTCATTCCAAAGGCTGAGGCAAACGCAAGGGAGAAGCTTCTCGACCTGCTTCTGCCTTCAATGCCTGCGCCCAAGGAGGGTGAGGACTCGCACGCTGAGACCAGGGCAAAGTTGAGAAAGATGCTATCTGCAGGTCTTCTCGACGAGAGAACGGTCGAGCTCGAAACGCACAGGGAACCGCAGGGACTCTTTGATCTGTTCCGCATCAGCGGCATGGACGAGGTCAACGTCGAGCTTCAGGAGATGCTTCAGAACGCCCTGCCCAGAAAACCCAAGAACCGCAAGGTCTCGGTCAAGGAAGCGCTTAGGATACTTACCCAGGACGAGGCTTCGAAACTCGTCGATATGGAAGAGGTAACCTCGCTTGCCCGCGAAAGAGCCGAGAACTCGGGTATAGTTTTTATTGACGAAATAGACAAGGTCGCTGGATCAGAAGGCCCGCATTCAGGGCCGGACGTTTCAAGGGAGGGCGTTCAGCGGGACCTCCTGCCTATTGTAGAAGGCTCTAATATTTCAACAAAGTACGGGCTCGTGAAGACCGACCACATACTCTTCATTGCCGCGGGCGCATTTCACAAGACAAAGCCTTCGGATCTTATACCGGAGCTTCAGGGACGCTTCCCGATAAGGGTTGAACTCGATTCGCTCTCAAGGGAGGATTTCGAGCGAATCCTTACCGAACCGGAGACCGCACTCGTTAAGCAGTACCAGGCGCTTCTGGAAACCGAAGGCACGAAGATTTCCTTCACGAAGGACGGCGTCGGAGCTGTTGCCGAGATATCGGCTCTTCTCAACGAACGCTCGGAAAATATCGGAGCAAGAAGGCTGCATACCGTGATGACAGCCCTGCTCGAGGAGTTTCTTTTCGAACTTCCCGAATCGGGCAAGAAGGACATTAAAATAACGGGTAAATTCGTACGGGAAAAGCTCGATTCTATTGTCGCGGACGAGGATTTAAGCCAGTATATACTCTAGAATACCTCTGCTAAGATTCTGCAGAGCATGACGAAAGGTGAGATTTCCTTTCAACAATGAAGTATTGGAATAGGTCGCCAGCTGGCTGAGGACAGGACTTCAGCCGCTCTTACCTAGAGCGGCGAGCTTGGTCTGGGCGCGTTCAAGGTTCTTGCGTGCGTTCGAGTGGTTTGGGTCTATTGAAAGAACCTTCTGCCAGTAGGAGATGGCGAGTTCGTAGTTGTTTTCGGAGTAGGATTCAACACCCAGAAGGTAGAGCTTCTGAGCGTCCTGCGACGACTTCTGAGCGGCCTTCTGAATCTGGGCAAGATTCTCCTGAGCCTGTTTATTTGCAGGGTCGAGTTCGAGAGCCGCTTTCAGTTCCTTCTCCGAACGTGCCGGGTCCTTGCTCTGCTGTTCCTGCGCACGTTCGAGCCGGCGCTGGACGTCTTCGCTGACCTTTGAATCAATCTCGCCTATCTTCTGCAGAAGCTCCGCGTTCTGCGGCGCCACCTTTAGAAGTTCCCTAGTCTTGTTTTTGGCTTCGGAATACCTGCTCATGGATATGAGAGAGTTGACAGTGGCCATCTCCTCCTTGATGTAGCGGTCAACCTCTGCCTGTGTCTTGCGGATGTAGTCCTGCGCCACCGCGTTCGAAGGGTCGTAGTCAAGAACCTTCTCGAACGACCTCATCGCCGTAAGGTAATCCCGGCCCGTAAGCGCCTCGATGCCCTGTCTGAGGTCCGACTGCAGCGCCGCGGGCGCTTTTGAAATGAGCTCCTCCGCGAGACCCTTCTGCGCCTCTTCTTTGTAGAAGAGTGCGAGGCTGTGCGAGGGATCCCTTGCGAGTATCTCTTCCGACATGACGGCAAGCGAAACGTAGTTCTTGCTCACGTAGGCCTGCTTAGCCTGATCGACGAGCGCCTGGAGAGCCATCTTGTCCTTTTCGGCAGAGACTTTGGCTATCATGCTCTGCGCATCCGCGTTGTCGGGCCACCATATGAGGGCCATATCCCAGCTCTCGAGCGCATCGTCGTAGCGGCTCATGTTATACTGCGAAACTCCCTGCTCATAAAGGCTCTGGCTGGTCTGCTTCTGAAGCTCAAGCGCCCTCTTCAAGGCCTCCTTCTGAGCTTCGGCAAGCAGGCGCTCCTTCTCCTCGGCGCTGGTTCCGAAGTGAAAACCCACGTCTATTCCGTGAAAACCTCCGGCGCCGAAACCGTTCGTGCTCGGCAAGTAGGAGTAGTTGACCTCAAGGTTCGCGAGCCTCAAGCCGAATCCCAGAGAGAGACCGTTGAGCGCGCCTGCGGATATTCGTTCGGTATTGTAGCCGGCGCGAAGCGAAAAAACACTCCATGGCGAGTACTCCACTCCCGCGGCGGCTACGATGCCCCTTGCATTGCCGTAGCCTGCACTGGCGAGCAGCAGCAGTTTTTTATCAAAGAGCGAATATCTCAGGGAACCGGACAGATTAAGGGGTTGAGGATTGCCTGCGCTGTCTGCGGTATCCCCGACGAAGTAGAATCTGGGCCCGATATTCTGAACAACGAATCCGAGTCCAAGGTTGTCAAAATCCTGGTAGGCGCCGATATCAAGACCGACCTTGTTATCCGTAAAGGCCTCGCCTTCTTGACCGGGGTTGTACCCAAGCGATACGGTTTGCGCCTTGAGGCCGGCCCCCACGCTGAATGGTCCGAACCTGCGCGCAAACGATATAGCCGGTATGGCTGCTACGACGGATGTGTTTTCTACGTAGTAGTCAGGATTGTTCGGGTCGGGTCTGATCTCGATGCCGCCGACGGTTGCGGCCTTGAGACCGACGCAGAAGGTGCCGAACTTGAAGGGGAAAAGGCCGATGAAACCCAGTGAATTGACGAATCCCATGTTCTGCTCGCCCGCAATGACGGCTATCTGGGAGGCGAACGCCGATGTAGCAGGATTGTTGTAAAGGCTGAAGCGGTCCGCAGGGACGGCGCCAAGCGCTTCCGCTAAGGCAAGTCCCCTGGCTCCGAAGGAAACGTCAAGAATCGACAGGCCTGGGAAAGATACGGTGTCAACCGGCTGGGCGAAAACGGAGACAGCGGACAGCAATGCAAGAATGAGCAGGGCTTTGATGAATCCTCTATTCCTCATTTCACCACCACGAAAGGCTTTATAACGACGCCATCCGGCAGACTGTCGTCCTCCGCGACGAGCCTGAAGAAGTAAACGTCAGGACCGAGCCCGGAGATGTCGACCTCAAGGAACTTCCGTGCACCTTTGACTATTGCATCGCCGTCGCTCGCCTCATAGAACGATATTCTCTTACCCCTTGCCGTGTATATCTCGAGCTCGACGCGTGTGGCGTCGGCGCTGAGGTTGTAGTAAATCTTTGCAGTACTCTGCCTTACCGCCGGATTAGGTAAAAAGAAGACCTGCGCTGGATCCATTAGCACGGTGGTATCCTGCTGATTTTCGACTATGTTAAGGGTATCCTCGACTTTAGCGCTTAGGCTCCCCAGATGCGCCTCGGCAATAACCCTGTAGCCCCCAAGCGCCAGTTTCATGGTTGTGCTGTCTTTATAGAAGACCGTTAGAGAATCGTATGAAACGGAGTCAGCCGGAGGATAGAGGGAATCAGGCCAGAACTCGGCGCCTGTCTCGTTCTCCAGATGAATCTGCATCGAATTCACAATCCTGTGCGATTTTGCGGCCAATGAAAGCGGGCTGCCCTGAAGCAGGGATTTCTGGGAGTAGAGTGTTAGGATGATGGTGTCAGCAGGCGGAGCCTCGCCCAGAGGAACCAGCCTCACGAAGTACGGCTTGTTTACGCCCTCTGTCCATGCAATTAGGGGCTGAGCGTCGGAGTACGTGCACTGGGGGAGCTGAGGGAAGAAGGCGCTGCCTGATGGGGTTTGGAGCTGGGGAGTTCCCCAAAGCGTAGCGGTGCGCTGGTTGAAATATACGGCGCCTGCAGCCTGCCATGCCGCGGTAATTTTTCCAGCGGCGTTGACGTTGCACGTAATATTCATTGCAAATCCGGGGTACCCTTTGAGTTCAGCAGCGCTTCCCCAGCTGCCTGCGGTACGCTCCCTGAAGAAAAGCTTGCCTGCACCGTCGGTATAGAGAAGGTAGATTTTGTCGTCGCCCAGGGAGGTTGCGGAAAGCTCGACAACGCCCGACGTATTGTCCTTTGGCTCAAGCGTTCCTGGCCCGTTCCAGATATAATCATATCCTGTCGACCCGCGGCTATAGAATATGTGCACGCCGTCCGACGCCCTTAGGATATCCAGATCGGTAAAAGCGTCCGTTCCTGTTTCCGAAAAAACGGTATCCAGCACCCATGCGCCGGATGCGCGGTGATAGAGCTCTCCTGTCTCGCCGCTGGGGGACTTCTTAACTACCGCTACAAGAGGAGTGCTGTCCTTGGCTACCGCCACTGCCAACTTCATGATGTCTTCACCGTTGGGCAGTGCGGCAAGCGTATCGGTCGTGAAGGAGCCGGTGTGGTGAAGGGCGAAAAGACCCACTGTTCCGTCGGTTCTACGCTCAGTCCATGCCCGCCAGTGAGTGCCGTCCTGGGCCATCGCAAGGCTTGCAAGCGTTGTCTTTGAATCTTTTGTGTTGCTTAAATCCTGACCCAGAAAGAAATGACCCGTAGCTGTGCTGTCTGCAACCCCGAAGAGTTCGGGCACGTCAAGGCTGCGGTAGAGAAGGTAGCCCAGGTCTCCGCCCGCCTGAGGGTACTGCAGGAGGAGACGTGTTCCCGACGTCGCGTCGGTGGACGTGCTCTGCGGAGGATTGCCGATTATGAGCGCTATGGAAGCGCTCGCCTCGCCCGACGCCTCGCCCGACTGTCCCTGGAAGGTTGCCGTATATACGCCCGCAGGCGCAAGCCAGCCTGATTCCGTAAAGCCGTCCCATGTAAAGTCCTGCGCCGGTTTTGTCGCGCCGGACTGGTAATAATACACGTTGTCAGCGGTATCTCTTATCGAGACGCTCCACGATGTGACCTTCATGAAATCATCGCCGTCCAGATGGAATACGGCTTTTGCGCCTATCTCCGGCGAGAAGCTGCCCGCTTCGGCCGTCATTGAGAGCTTGAGATCATCGGGGGGTCCCGAAACAGTAAACTGCGCATAGTTTATGCCCGTCGCCGTGGCGACATACACGTGACCGATCTGAGTCTGGCTGTCAAGTTTTACAGCCAGATCGTGCACATCGCCCTGTAAGGGCGAGGCGATTCTCGTCCAAGTTTTCCCCGTATCGGTGGTGAAGAAGACCGAAATCTCGGAACCTGAAACGGCGGCCGCCACGAGCAGACCGGCTGAGGAAGTGTCCGCCGCAATAGCCCTCACGATGCCGGAAGTGGGAGGTCCCTGGAAATTGCTCCACACCTCTCCGGAGTTTGAGCACGTGTAAATCTTGCCTGTACTGCCGAGCATGAAGAGTCTGCCTCCTCCTCCAGCCTCGAGCAGAATCCCGTTGGCAGCGGGAAGCGCGACAGGCACCTTTTCAACTTGACCCGATGCGTTCGTGCGGTAAAGCCCATTGACGGTCAAAAGGAACATTTTGCCGCCGTCCGAAGGAGCGTAGGTCATATCTAGCGGCTGTTCTTTTGCAAGGTCCAGCGCCTGGTCCGATGTAGCGCAGGCATCGTCGCTGTGATAGACGACGAAGGACGGGGCTTCGGACGGGAAGTTTTGCCTCGTTACGAACCAGCATTCCCTGGGGTTCGAAAGGTTTGCGGATGCGAGAATGACTGAGCGGCCCTCTGCATCGGGGTGCTGGACCCATCCCTCCGCGCCGTTGGCTGAGCTGGCTATGCCTAAGGAGTTGCCTGCGTAGAGATAGACCGTCGAGTAGGTTCCCTTTGCCGAAGTAAGACAGAGCGAGACAGGCGTTTCAGCGAACCCGTGTCGTTTCCATGTCAGTGCGCCGTCAGGGCTTTTATATATCCCGCCGCCCAGGGAGGCGGCGTAGCACATCTTGGGGTACTGCGGGTCTATCTCAAGACCCATGAAGGTCTGGGCTTTGAGATTTCCGTAGACTGACCATCCGGACACCGAGCTTGTATACACATTGTCAGACATGCCCGCGATGCCTGAAACTGCAAGAGGCGATGTAGAACTCAGGCAGTATGCATCCAGGGATGAAAGACCCTCGTTTGAGTCAGTCCAAGCAGACGACCCGCCTAGATTGGAGATAATCCCCCTGTTCGTGGCTGCCCATATGCTGGCGCCCCACACATAAAAATCCTTGATAATCCTGTCGCTGTAAGAAACATCCGGCTGCCATGCGAGAGTGGACGACTCAACGAAAGCGACGCCATTCGCAGTTCCGACAAAAATCCTGTCCCCAATCCAACCCATGGAAACAACTCTTCCCGCAAGACCCGAAGGCATGTAGGTCGAATCCTCCCAGTTCTTCGAAGTCAGCGGATTCCAGATTTTAACGACCCTTGAACCCTCGATAGAAATGGCTGCCTTGTCCCGCTCCGGTTTGGCGGAAATGGCCGCAATCTCCCTGCCCGGGAATGCCCAGCTTTCGTCGACCTGTACGAATCTTTTTGCCTGAAACCAATCGTACTTCCAAACGCCGTGACTGCGCGTTGCGGCAAAAAACGAGTAGATAGAGTCAATGACAGGTACTATTCCCACGACATCGGCATCGGCAGGAATACCCTCGAGATTGCTCCATGTTACTCCCGAATCCCGGCTGATGAGGAGTCCGTGCTTGCGCGTGCATGCAACAAGACTGTCGCCGAACATTACAAGCTTGTTTATACCGGCGTCCTTCAGGAGATTGAGGTTGGGGGTATCAATCCTTTTCCAGGCGGGATCGCTCCCACGTCTGTAGAGTCCCTGATCGGTGTATGCATAGGTAACGCCGTTTCCTGCGGCAAGCGCATGGACAAACCCGCCATCGGGTCCAGAGCCCTGCCACTGGCTTAACAGGGACAGGGTAAAGAGTATCTTAGGCAGAAACACCATCATACGTTAAATGTACTCTGGAATAAATGTTTGTCAAGCGGAAGTAACTGACCGGCTTAGAGCACAGGGAGGGTTTATCTCTCATGCCGCGGGAGTTATTTATGATTTATGCTTGATGAAAATCAAGAGAAAGACCTTGAATACGGCTTCTTTGCTCTTATAGGTAACGCCCCTTAAGGGGGTTACGAATTTTGCGGATGATGCCGGAATTTCCTTAAAAGCAGAGGTGTTGCGGGTACGTGTTACGTGTTACGTGTTGCGTGTTGCGTGTTACGGGTGTTACGGGCCGAGGTACTTATCCGGGTCTGCGACAACTATGTCCCGGCATGCTTTTGAAGAGAAGTAGTATTCCTTGCCCTTGTATTTGAAGACGGGTATTGAATCGTCATGAACGAGCAGGACGCTTCCGGTCGAGTCTATTGAGCATACAACGACCTCTGGAAGCTGGGCCGTTTCCTGTACATTGTTCTTCAGAGGTTCGTTCTTTTTTGCACACCCGAATAAGAGCACGGCTGCAAAAACCGTAATCAGCGCTGCGAATATCTTTTTCATTAGATGTTTCCTTTCATTTTTTTAATTTCCTATTACTATTATAGGAGTTTTCAAGGAAGCGTCAAGCCGGCCGAGTTTAAGCTGACAAAAAATCGATTTTAATAGCTTAATGTATTGAATTGCTTAAACTTAAACGCTTATAGCAAATCAAAAACCCTTGACAGGGTCTTTTTTCGGACTATTATTAACTATAGAATTCAAGGGAAGGGATCGGGGCTGTTACGCAGGATGGGCTACAATAATTCAGAGTTAAACCTTGTACAGGAGGTTTTAATGTTAAAAATCAACAGTCTTAAGAAGATCATCACCATTGTTGCAGTTTTGTTGCCGTTGGGGGCCATTCTCAATGCTCAGCCGGTTCCTCTGCTTACCGAAGGATTTGAGGGTTCTTTTCCTCCGGCAGGCTGGTCTACAAGTCAGACCCAGGGAAACAACCAGTGGAACCGCAACGACTTCTATTCCAGGCCCAACTACACCCCGGGAGCTACAGGCTACTGCGCAGACAACGATGACGACGCTAATTCAAACCAGTCGCGCGTGGGCAACAATGCCCTAACCTCGAAGACGTTCGACGCGACCGCTTTCCAGGTCGTCTGCTTAGCCTGGGATGTTGACTGGTACCCTAAACCAGGGCTCGTGGAGCTTCAGGCGATGGTGCAGGTTACGAACGGTTCCGGCGGATGGGTTACCGTAAAGAGCTACATCCCAGGTTCACGCGTAACTACAAGGGACAGCGTTAACATATCCGCCCAGGCTGCAGGAAAGGCGAACAACCAGGTCAGGTTCGTCTACAATGAGCTCTCAGGCGGAATAAAATCCTACTGGTACGAGATTGACGACGTGTCCGTATGGGGTTCAATGCCTTACCCGCCTCCCGAGACGCTCGACCTTGGGATTTCTGAGATACTGCGTCCTTTAGACCACGAAGATCCAGGCATACCGTTCTTCCCTTCGTGCAGGGTATCCAACAACCTCGACACCACTGCGCATGCAACAATCCGGTGCGTTATGAAGGAGATGGTTACTCAAAACACCGTTTACGACGACGCCCTCACGAACTATTCATGTACTCCGGGATATACAACCGTGACCGGGTTCGAAGCGTTTGTTCCCCTTGCCAACAAGGTTTATACAGCGACATTTACCGTGCAGCATCCGGACGATAAAATCCCTATGAACAACAGCATGAGCAAGAACTTCAACGCCTCACAGGTGGAATACGAAATTACCCCGATTCTGATGACGCTTCCCAATGTTCCTGATCAGTATGGCGCGTTTGTGCCCACCGCCGATTACGCCGAGAAGCTCGGAAACCAGGTAGACCACCCGGCCCTGCGCTGCAGAATAGCAAGACTTGAAGACATGGAACAGGTTTATGAAGACTCGATAGGCGTTACAGCCTTTATGCCTTACGATACGGTGACTGCCGAGTTCGATACAGCGTTTCTTGATACCTCGACCTATGTAATTACTTTCTGGGCTACCGATATCTACGTAGTCAACATAAGCAACCCTGTCTGGGTGGATACATTCAACGTGCTCGAAGGCATCGCTGAAGCGCCTGCAGACGCCAATACCAGCCTGGATATCACGACATCCGCTCTTTTCAATGCGGGAGTGGGACTCTCCTATTCGATTGCGAAGACTTCATACGTCAACCTGAGCGTATACGATGCGCTTGGCAGAAAGGTCGAAACGCTTGTGGACGCAAGAAAGCCGAGCGGCACATACTGCATTTCATGGAACGCTGCCGACGTTCCCCAGGGAGTGTACTTCGTAAAACTTACCGCTCCCGGTGTCGCGCTCTACAGAAAGGTAACGAAAATAAAGTAGCCTGGAGACCTTTCCTTACCCGGCACTTTAAGAGCCGGATGATTCGTTATATAGATTGACGTGGACGATAATATTCATATAATATGCGCATGTTGCGTCAGCCGGACGCCATCCTCTGAAATTCATAGACAAAACCGAACTAAAGGCTGAGCGGTGAAGTAAGGCAGGATTGCGGGCAAGGATAAGGAACGGAGAGAGTGCGTAAGTACACAATAAGATTGAACAACCTCTAAGGAGTAAAAAACCACAATGGAAACCAACAATAAACCCAGCGTTTACGACAATGTAAGCTGGCAGTTTAACAAAGCGGCTGATTTAATGGGGCTGGACTCCAACATCCGCAGAATCCTTGCAAAAACCACCAACGAAGTAGTCGTCAACTTTCCCGTAAAGATGGACGACGGCCGCATCGAGATATTCACGGGCTACCGCGTTCAGCACTCGAACGTGCTCGGACCTTACAAGGGCGGCCTGAGATTCCATCCTGCAGTCAACATCGACGAGGTTCGCGCGCTCGCCACATGGATGACCTGGAAATCGGCTATCGTAGATATCCCGCTGGGCGGCGCAAAGGGCGGCATCCAGATAGACCCGGCGAAGTATTCAAGAGCGGAACTCGAGCGCATATCCAGGCGCTTCACCTACGCGCTCGGAAACACCATAGGCCCCGAGTACGACATCCCGGCGCCCGACGTGAACACCAATCCGCAGATAATGGCGTGGATACTGGACACCTACCTTTCTACCGTTCCGCCCACTGAGCGTCAGCGCTCGGTGCACGTGGTTACCGGCAAGCCCATCGAGTCGGGCGGAAGCCTCGGCCGCGACAAGGCGACCGGCCAGGGCGTGGTCTACACGATTGAGGCGTGGGCAAAAGACAAGGGCTTCAATCTCAAAGGCGCAACATACTTCGTTCAGGGATTCGGCAACGTAGGCTCGTGGGCTGCAAGGCTCCTAAAGCCGCACGGCTCTGTACTTGTTGCCGCCGAGGACGTTACAGGTTCCATTGCGAATCCCGAGGGCATTGACCCCGACGCTCTCAGCCAGCACGTCGCAAAGACCGGCGGCGTCAAAGGCTTCGCGGGCGCCAGGGTAACAGATCACGACGCCTTCATGAAGACGAAAGCCGATATCTTCATCCCGTCCGCCTTGGAGAATCAGATCACCGCCGAGACCGCACCGAATTTGGACGTAAAGCTCGTTGCCGAGGGCGCGAACGGCCCCACTGATCCGGAAGGCGACCGCATTCTTTTCGAGCGAGGCGTAGACGTGCTTCCCGACATCCTCTGCAACGCGGGCGGCGTTATTGTCAGCTATTTTGAGTGGCTCCAGAACAAGCGCAGCGAGCGCTGGGAGCTTGAGGAGGTGGACTCAAAGCTCTTAAAGAAGATAGTGCGGGGCTACGAGCGCGTGCGCGACACTGCAAAGCACTACAAGACCGACTGGCGCACCGCGGCGTACGTGGTTGCCCTGAACCGCATAGAGCGCGTTTACCGCGAGCGCGGCATTTTCCCCTGATATTCGTTTCAATACACATTTATCCTTGCCGGGACTCGCGTCCCGGCTTTTTTTACATGAGTGGACGCGGATTGAGGAAGGCGACTCATAAAACGCCAGCGTCATCCTGGGGTAGCGCCTGGAAGGCGCATGTGTCGAACGAGCACTAGAAGTGCATGCGTTCGACAAGTCTTCGTAGCGCGGCGTAAGGATCGCCTAATCAAGGCTGTATCTTATGACTGAGAAATTCCTGATGATTAATGCGATTGCTTCGTCCTCCCAGGAGACCTCGCAATGACATTATGTGAAACCGGGATGGAGAGGGAGGGGGCATCGCGAGGAGTAACGCCGCAGGCGTTAGGACGTGGCGATCTCCTGGCAGAGTGCTGATACATATGGCTCTATCAAGTGTGTTTTGAGATAGTGTTATGGGATCGCCACACCTTCTTCGAAGGTTCGCGATGGCGAAACGTAGAGGCTGACCTTCAGGTCAGCCCGCGCAGCAGCAGTATTTCGGGCCGACTTAAAAGTCGGCCACTACGAGCTACCATATAAAAGATAATCCGGTTGTTGAAAACCATCCGCATTGTTCTGTGGGTATACTTGGTCACGAACTGGGTGGCGATTAGTGTAATCGAAAAAACGAGCGCAAGTAGCGCAGCAAGCACCGGTGCAATCGCACTGAGCATGTACTTGTTTTGATCACCGAGATTCTCTTTCACATTCAACCACGCTCTGGTTGTCGGCAGAACAATCAAAATGGCAAGCACGAGGACAGCGATTACTGCTAGTCGTATCCAGACAGTTTTGTCGAACCTCCTGCCGTTACTCATGGTTGATGATAGGCTGGGGTTAGTAATTGTCAAGAGAGAGGCAAAAGGAGTGTCTTTTCTAAGGAGCATGCACTTCGTGCATAGATTGCTTCGCCGGCTCGGAGCCGGCTCGCAAAGACACATTAAATTTTCTTGACGCACTTCCTTAGTCCTGGCTTGATGCGGGGTCCCCAAAATAATGCTCCGGGCATTATTTTGGGGTGGTTTTGTCCATCTTTTGTCTATCTTTTGGGGAGCTTTTTATACCCCACGGATCTGCTTCGTAGCTTCGCGGGGGCCCGGATTCTGAAATCGGCTGCCGGAGGTGCGCTGGAAGCGCGACTTCGGCCAATGCGGCCTCCGGCCGCTACTTTTGTCCTGCTTTTGTCACCCTTTTGACCGTGATTCTGGGATAGATTTCTCTAATCCTGACTTCGAATTTGGGGTCCCCGAAAGAATGATTCCAGCATTCTTTTCGGGGTTAAATTTCACCACATCTCGTCCGGTTTTTCCTTAAAATCGGGCCTGTGATGGAGCTCCACACCCAGCCCCTCCTGCACCCAACCATTTGAAAATCCGAGACTTACCATGTAGTCCGTAGCCTCCTGATACTCCGCGCGCGTAAGGGTTCTATCGTACGCTGTGCCTTGCATGTTGTGCGTCGGGAAGTACTGCCCCATAAGCGATATAGCTACGTTACTTCCAAGCGTGTCGCTCAGCATCCGCAGGACCAGCTTCGTGTTCTCCAGCTCTCCTGGAATTATCAAGTGACGTATTATAAGACCCTTATGCGCAACACCCTGGGAATCGAGTTCCAAGTCTCCAACCTGCCTGTACATCTCCGCCAGCGCTGCGCGGTTGACTCGTGGATAGTCTGGGGCAGTGGAGAGTGTCTTTGCAAGTTCAATGTCTGCGTATTTTGCATCGGGCAGATAGATATCGACGATGCCTTCCAGAAGTTCGAGCGCATCCAGGCTTTCGTATCCCGAGCAGTTGTAGACAAGCGGGACGGTAAGTCCTTCATTTATAGCGATTTGTAGTCCTTCGAGCAGCCACGGCAGGTAATGGGACGGCGTGACCCAGTTTATGTTATGTACCCTCGCGGTTTGCAGTTCAAGCATCCCTGTCGCGAACTCGTGGAGACCGATGTCATGGCCTTCGCCCTCGATGCTTAACTGCCAGTTTTGACAATACTTACAGCGCAGGGAGCAGTGCGAGAAGAAGACGGTGCCTGACCCTTGTGTTCCGGAGAGCGCAGGCTCCTCTCCCCTATGACGTATGAATCTGGAAATACGCAACTTATTGCTTGCGCCGCAAAAACCTCTCTCGCCTTCAAGTCTCTTTACCCCGCAGTTGCGTGGGCACAAGCGACAATCTTTAGCGAGGTTATACGCTTCTTTGATCCGATTGTTAAGCTCGCCCGATCCGGCGAGCGCTATGTAACGCGGCTGCATGCTGGGATTGTAATCAAAACTCGCAAACAGTCAACTTATGTATAAGGACGTCAGGGGCTAGTGACTACCCACCGCAGGCCTGAAACCAATTGGTAACCGAGTTTAAGCGTTGCTTGGTAAATGCTACTCGGCTCAGTAAGAGCTGTTACATATATCTTTCCAAAATGACCGGTTGTGTCGTACACACCATCGTCATCGAGCCAGAAACCGTAGACCCCGTTGTTTTGAATTGGCGTCTCGTACTTGAAGTACTCGTTTGTTGGCGCAGGAACTATCTTTAGCGAATCATATATTGCTCTAATCTGGCATGTGGAGTTGTGTTCCGTGTTTAAAGGATTTGGAGGATGTATGTGCGGCGATATAAAGCAAGGGGTGTTTTCTGCATCTATGCCTAAATAGATATCGACCTGGTCAGAATTGTTGAATGTCGAATATGCTGTGGCTGTTCCGTTTTCGATGAAGCCGAACCCGGATGGGTGTTCGGGTGACGGATCGTTTATGCTCCAGACTTCGAGGTAAGGGGTTTCAACAATGGCTAGGTCAATAGTTTCACGATGTGATTCAGATTCACCTAAAACTCCTGATACTCCTATAACCTTGGTTGCAGTGTAGACGTAATAAAAAAACGAATCCGTTCTGCCTATTTCTTTATCGTCAACATATATGACATATTCAACTTCTTCCTTTTGTTTATCGCACGAAAAGAACCCCCCGTTATTAGAACTGCTACTTTGATAGTATTGCGGTTCCCATTCAAGCTTAATAGCACCACCCTCGCCAGCCATCGAGTCGGGAATTACCTGATAACGTAGATTCTGTACGGGTTCCCATGGCGGGGTGCCTATCATCACTGCAACTGCTATCAACAACAAAGCTGCGATACTGGCTTTCAGTTTCATCTTGTCGTCTCTTCAACGAAATATTCAACTACCACCCACCTCAGGCCGGGCACAGGCTGATAGGCGATTCGTAGTGAGACCCTGCCATCCGCGATACTTGTTACATACGCCTTGGCGAAGAAATCGTCGGTCGAATAGTCCTTCTCACCCTGATCTAGGTACAGGGAGTAAACTGAACCCTGCGCTATTGCGGTCGAGTCCTGGTAGGTCGCGGCGGAGACAGAAGGCGTGATAAGGAGAGAATCGAAGCTCTCGGAAGCGCTACAGACGCCTCTGACGCCACCCGAGTAGCACTCGCCCGATTTGAGGAACGTTGTTTCTCCGGATTCGTCGGTTGAAACGAAATAGTCCACAGTCGCAGGAGAATCTTCAACGGAATACGCCGAAGCCTTGCCTGTAGAGTCGAAACCTATGCCGGTCGGTCCCTCGGTTTCGCTTGAGTAGACTTCTATCAGGGATTCAAGCGCGGCTACGGATAGTTCCTTTGAGCCTAAGAACCCGTAGCCTACTTCATATGCGTCTATTGTAATTCTCGCCCCGGGCGTGTAGAGCGTGCACGAAACGGTCTTGTCGAGGTCATCGGATTCAACGGTAACCGAATCCTGAGGCGCGCTGTCGACCGACAGAACGAACTTTACCTGACCGTCCGCGATGTAGTCCTGGTAGCATCCACCCTCTCTTAAAAAAAGCCTCGTGTCGCTCTTAAATGAGACTTGCACCCCTCCCCCCGGGTTCCCTGCTCCGTCTTCGACCGGGGTGCACTTAGCATCCTGAACGGGATCAATCTCCGGCCCTGCAAAAAGCACAAAAACGGATAAGAGAATTAGACTTAATACTTTGATGATTCTACTCACCGACTTCTCCTTGAATTTATGATTAATTCACGACCCATGCGGCCCCTTCCACACATAATATATAAATATATAACCATCGAGTTCAGGACCGCTATTCTCGCTGCATGGAAGAGGAAACCTCCACTCACTGTTGCAGGTTCATCCCACGTTATCTTTATTCCGCCTCCCGGGTTGCCTAAGGAGTCCTGCACGGGTTCATAACTCATATCCCTGACTTCAGACTTCATCGGAGTAAGATGTCCGCAGGAACAAAACAAGTGCGGATATTGAAGGTATCGCTGATTTTATCGCTTTCTTCATTCGCGCCTCCGTGCCAATTATCTCAATCTTGAATCTTCTGTCAATCCCTCATTTGTAATGCGAGTCTATCTGTGCGAGGGCGGCGTTACGCCCTCGGATACGGGTATTCCGACCTTTTGCGAGATCTTAATGAGGTCGCGCGAGAAGTTCACGAAGGTCTGATCCATCTCGTTCAAACGCTGCTTTATTGCCGAAAGCTCTGCGCCCGGCGGTGTCTTAAGCGAATCATACTTGGCGGCAAGGTCTTTTACCTGCTTGTCAAGCGCGACTATCTGCGTTTGCATGTCGTTGACCTTTGTGTAGAGGGCGTCCACCTTGCGCACTAGGGAGTAGTTCGTGCAGCCGGTCGAGAGCGAGAATGTAAGCAGCGCCAGCCCGGACATGATGAGAGTTTTTTTCATTCATACTCCTTTCCTTAAAAAACATGGGGGAGCTTACGCTCCCCCAATTTTCATAGACTATAATGCTTAAAGGTTATTCCATAACCCAGGCAATGCCGTCTTTAAGCTGATAGCC